>JAEZGC010000231.1 GCA_023437345.1 Actinomycetes bacterium | reverse complement strand
CGGGCGCCGGCAACCACCGTCCGGCACGCGCGGCACAGACCCACGGCCGGCACCCCGCAGCCCGCGCAGCGGGCGCCCAGCACGAGGTCGGCCAGCGCTGTCGGGATCCCGGTCACGGCCGGCAGCCTTGGCCGGTCCGACGGCGCGAGTCAGTTGTCCACAGGTCAGCCGGCGTAGACGACGGCGTCCACAGCGCTGGCAGTGAGTTTCCAGTTGAAGTCGCCCTCGTACCGCAGCAGCGTCGCAGCCCCCCTCAGGACAGCCTGCCTACCCGGCACCACGGCAAGCTCCCGCAGCCCGACGACGGCGGCAGGCCCTATGTCGTCGGCCCGGGCGGAATCCTGGTCGACCCGCACCACGCTCGACGTGGTGCCCTGGGAGACCAGGACGAGCACCTCGGTAGCTGTGGTCCAGCCGACATCGACCAGCCGGCGGCCGGCCGGGGCAGGCGGACTCACCTCTATCGGCCGGAACCCCTCCAGCCGGATCGCGTCCGGGCTGCGCAGGATCCGCACCACACCCACCTGTTCGGCGTCGGGTCCGTCCACCACCAGCGCCATCCGGGCCCCGTCGGGAGAGATCCGGAAGGCACGCACGGTAGCTGCCGGCAGGTCGGCAACGCCGACCGGGATCGGCTCGTGGGAGTCTGCGGCGAACACTGTGAACCCGGTGGCGTCGGCGCTGTTGCCGATCGCCCACAGCTCGTTGTTGCGGGAGTAGTCGGGTCGCAGCAGGTGGTTGCCCTCCAGCAGGGTGGTCGCCTCCTCCCCGCCCTGCAGCGGCGCCACCTGGAGCCGGGTGGCCTCCGGGTTGACGACGGCGGCCTCGGCCAGGTCGGCGCGGACGGCGATCATGCCCGCCCCGTCCAGTGCCGGCGCCACCGGTGCGCCCTCGGTCCACGGCTGGGTGGTGTCGACCAGCCGGATCCGGCCCTCCCGCGCTATCACCAGCCGACCCGCTGACTGCTGCCGGGCCGGCGCGACGTCGATGAAGTCGTCGCCGGTGACTGTGGTTCGCGTGGTGCCGGGCAGCGGCAGCAGGGTGGCACCCACGCTGAGCTGCAGCCCGTTCACCTGGGGGAGCTGGTCGAGCGTGGTGGCCAGCTCGGCCATCAGCATGCGGCGACCGGCGTCGGAGAGCCGGGCGGCGGCAGGACTCAGGTAGACGGTGACCACGCCCTGCGACGACAGCTCGCTGCGTTGCACCGACAGCCCGCTCCACGCGTCGCTGCGCACCGCGGGCGCCAGCCACTGCCCGGGCCCGTCGAACTGCGCCTCGATCACCGTCTGGGGCATCGCGTCGCCCTGGGGGAAGAAGCGCGGGTCGGGGACGAGCACCGTCCCGCCCCGCTCGGCGAAGTGCAGGTCCAGCGCTGCGTAGTTGGTCGTGAAGTGGTAGCGAGAGATCAGCAGGCCCTCGGGCGGCCGCGAGATCCGCCACTGGTCGTCGGCGGTCCGCACCAACCCGAAGTCGTGCCGCAGGCCCCCGCCGATCGGACGGTACTCCCCCGACGGGCTGAGGGTGCCGCTGAGGGTCGCACCGAAGCTGATCTCCGGCTGCTCCTGGGTCGAGGCCTCGGTCTCCTTCGGCTGGTCCCCGTCGGCGTAGATGTAGGTTCCGCTCTCCGGCCGCCAGATCCGGTTGGCCGCTGTGGTGAGGTACTGCCGGGCGACCGGGAACCCTGCCCGGTCGGTGCCCATCGCGTGCAGGAACCCCTCCACCACGAGCATCGGGGAGGCGTCGGCAAGGGGCGGCACGGGGGCGACCCGCACCGTGGAGTCGAGCTCCTGCTGGCCCGCCTCATGCTCGCGCACCGGGCCCGACGTCGGCACACCGGCGCAGCCGGCGAGCAGGATCCCGGCCAGCGTCGCGGCTGCCAGGTCACGCAATGATGGCATCGTCACCCACTTTCACGCTGTCGGCCGGGACGACGGGCCACGGTCTGGTGCTGAGCTCGGCACCTGCCCGCCGCGGCAGGGTGAGCAGGAACTGCGCGCCGGCGCCCGGCCTGCCCCACGCCTCAAGCACGCCGCCGTGCAACCTGGCGTCCTCCAGCGCTATCGACAGCCCCAGCCCGGTGCCGCCGAGCCGCCGGGCACGTGCCGGGTCGGCCCGCCAGAACCTGTCGAAGACCAGGCCGGCCTGGGTCCCGGTCAGGCCGACGCCGTGGTCGCGCACAGCGACCGCCACCGCCTTGCCGTCCCCGCGCACGTGGACGCTGATCGGGCGCCGCTCGCCGTGCTCGATGGCATTGGTGAGCAGGTTCCTCACGATCCTGCGGATCCGGCGGGAGTCCACCTCTGCCCGGCAGGACGCGGGCGCGTCGAGGCTGAGCTCGGTGCCGAACTCGGCAGCCAGCCGCGACACCGCGTCCAGCTCGTCGGTGACGAGCTGGGTGAGGTCGGTCTCGTCCACGGCGAGCACCGCCGCGCCGGCGTCGAACCTGGAGATCTCCAGCAGGTCGGTGAGCAGCGCCTCGAACCGGTCCAGTTCGGTGGACAGCAGTTCAGCCGAACGCGCCGTCAGCGGGTCGAAGCCGGACCGGTTGGCATGGATCACCTCACCGGCCATCCGGATCGTCGTCAGCGGGGTTCGCAGTTCATGGGACACGTCGGACACGAACCGCTGCTGCACCAGCGACAACCCCTGCAGCTCGCTGATCTTGCGGGCCAGCTGCTCGGCCATGTAGTTCATCGAGTTGGCCAGCGCGGCCTGGTCCTCGGTGCCGACCACGGCCATCCGGTCCTCAAGGTGGCCCGCGGCCAGCCGCTCGGCCGCCCGGCGGGCGGCGCGCACCGGCTGCAACACCTGCATCGAGATCAGGTACACGGTGAGCGCGAGGCCGATCAGCAGGAACAGGCCGGTGGCAAGGGTGGCCTGTTGCACGACGGCGAGGGTGTCGCGTTCCTGGGCTGTGGAGAAGACGAAGAAGACCGGGTACGGCTGCTGGCCGGGGGCGAGCAGGTTCGTGCCCACCACCAGGCCCGGTTCGCTGGGCCGGCCGTCGGTGAACCGGATCAGGGTGGGGGTGCTCCACATTCCGTCGCCGGAGGCCACCGAGGTGCGCAGGTTCGCAGGGATGCTGGCGGCGTCGAGGCCGGGGTCGGCGATCTGCGAGACCGGGGTCTGGACCACCACGAGGTACTGGTTGCCGAACTGGCCCCGTCCGGCCGCCTCCCTGGCCAGCCGGGTGATCCGCTCGTTCACCGAGGTGGTGCGCAGGTCGGTGGTGGTCAGGTCGCGCTGCATCGCCTGGACCACAGCCGACGCCTCGGCCACCGAGGCCTGGGTCTTGCCCTCCATGATCCCCCGGCCCGACTGGTCGAGCAGGAAGAAGCCGGTCGCAGCGAGGATGACTATCGACGCTCCGAGGGTGAGCACGACGACCCGGAAGGGTAGCGACCGGGCCCACATCCGAAGCGGCGAGAGCCGCGCCAGTCGCCTCATGGAGCGGTTCGGGGCTCCCCCGCCCGATAGCCGACGCCGCGCACCGTGACGATGATCTCGGGTCGCTCCGGGTCACGCTCGACCTTGGACCGCAGCCGCTGGACGTGGACGTTCACCAGCCGGGTGTCGCTGGCGTGCCGGTATCCCCACACCTCCTGCAGCAGCACCTCCCTGGTGAACGCCTGTCGCGGCTTGCGGGCCAGGGCGAGCAGCAGGTCGAACTCCAGCGGGGTGAGCGAGATCTCATGGTCGCCGCGGCGCACCGTGTGCTCGTCCACCCGGATCGTGATGTCGCCGATCCGCAGCAGGTCGTCGGTCTCCTCGGTGCGCAGCTGGCGGCGCAGCCGGGTCTTGATCCGGGCCACCAGCTCCTGGGTCTTGAACGGCTTGGCGACGTAGTCGTCGGCGCCCGCCTCGAGGCCGTGCACCACGTCGGTGGTGTCGGACTTGGCGGTCAGCATCACTACCGGGACGCCGGACTCGGCGCGGATGTCGCGGCAAACGTCGACGCCGTCGCGGCCGGGCAGCATCAGGTCGAGCAGGACGAGGTCGGGCCGGTACTCGCGGAAGGCGTCCAGCGCGGCGTCCCCCACGTGACACAGGCGGGCCTGGAACCCCTCCGAGCGCAGCACGATGTCGAGCATCTCCGCCAGCGCCTGGTCGTCATCGATGACGAGGATCCTCGGTGGGCCGCCGTAGGCCTCTGACATCAACCACCCTCCCTTGGTTGTCGAGTCCTGCCGAGTCTACGCTGCGACCAAGTTCCGCTGCCCGGGATCAGTTGTAGTCAGGCTCGTCGGTCCAGGTCGACAACAACCCAAGGTCGCTGCCCTGGCGGCGCAGCGTCCGGCGCCACAGGGTGGTCGGGTCCGGGTCGAAGGGGTCGGTGGGCAGCGCCCGCACCGGGTACCACAGCTCACGCTCGAGTTCGGCCTCGAGTTGGCCGGCGTCCCACCCCGCGTAACCCGCGAAGACCCGCAGGTCCCGGTAGGCGCCGTCGGCGATCTCCACAGGGGTGTCGAGGTTGAGCAGCCCCACGTCGTCGAACAGCCGCCGCCAGCCCGGCGGGTCGTCGGCGCCGTCGGACGGGCGCGCCAGGCAGACCGCGCCCTGCTGGGACACCGGCCCACCGTTGAACAGCGAGTCGGGGGCGCTGACCAGGTGGGCCCACTGCGGCAGCGCCTTGGCCAGGTCGATGTCGGTGAGCTTGTTCAGCACCACACCGACGGTGCCGCCCTCGTCGGAGTCGAGGATCAGGACCACGGAGGCGTCGAACACCCCGTCCACCGTGTGCACGCTCGCGATGAGCAGCGTTCCCGGGCCGACGTCGTCCATCGCCACCTCCTTCGTGACCCAGTGTTCCAAGCGAACCCGCAGCCCACCAGTCATCCCGGCCGGTACCGGGCGCGCCATGGCCCTTGCTCCTTCGCCACGACGCTACCGCCGACGCCGCACCGAACGTGGCCGGATCGTCCCGGTCCCGGGGGCGAAGCGGCAGGAGTCCGCCCGCTGCCGGGCTCGCGGTTCTAGGCTGGGTGGACGTGGCCCGACCTCCAGTAGTGCCCCAACCCGGCCGTGGCCGGCGGGAGCGGCTGAGCGCCGCTGACGCGTCGAATGTGGTGATCGATGCGCGCGACCAGGTGAACGTGTTCCTGATGGCGGGCCTGCTCGCCGCCCCGGATCCGGCGGCTGCCGGGTTCGACCTGGCGCGGCTGCAGGAGGAGGTTGCGGCGCGACTGCAGCTTCCTGAACTCGCCCGGTTCCGGCAGCGGATCCACCTCGAGCCACCCCTGCACTGGGAGGACGTCGACCCGGATCTGGCCTGGCACATCCGCGAGGTCGCGGCAGCACCGCAACCCGTCACGCTGGCCGGGTTGTGTGCCCGGCTGATGACTGTGCCGCTGCCGCAGAACCGGCCGCTGTGGGAGGTGCTCATACTTCCCGATGCTGCTCCCGGGCGGACGGGGGTGGTGTTGCGGGTGCACCATGCGGTGGCCGACGGCGTGGGGGTGGTCGCCATGGTGCAGCGGCTGTTCGGCGGCGACCCGCCGGGGCCGCGTCCGCCCGCCCCGGGCCAGGCTCCCGCCACGACGCCGCGGTGGCGGCGGGTGGTGGGCGGCATCGCCCGCGTCCTTGCCGTGTTCGGTTCGAGCGTCGGGCCGACTCCGCTGCTGGGCCCGATCGGAGACCGTCGTGACGTGGCTTTCGCCGAGGTGGAGCTCGAGCCGCTGGCCCGGGCGGCCCGGCGGGTGGGGGCGACGGTGAACGACGCCCTGCTGGCGGCGGTCAGCGGCGCGCTCGCCGCGGTGCTGCCGGCCCGTGGCGCAGCCGTTCCCGCGACGCTGCCGGTCAGCGTTCCGGTGGCGCTGCCGGAGCGGGGCACGTCGGGCAACGCGGTCGGCGTGATGCGGATCATGCTGCCGGTGGGCGAGCCGGACCCCGGTGCACGGCTGGCGGGGATCGCCGGGCAGAGCCGGTCGGCCAAGGCGCAGGCTCGCAGCCAGGGCACCTTCGAACTCACCAGGACGCGATGGACCGCCCGGCTGTTCGCCAGGCTGGCCCGCCGCCAGCGCTTCGTCGCCCTGTTCGTCACGAACGTCCGCGGTCCAGGTCAGCCGCTGTCGATCGGCGGGACACCGCTGGAGCGGGCGTGGCCTGTGACACCGATCCAGGGCAACGTCCGGCTGGGGGTGTCGGCCATGTCGTACGCCGGAAGGCTCGGGGTCGCCGTCCATGTGGACGCGGCGGCGCTGCCGGCGGACCTGTTGGGCACGGCGCTGACCGCCGAGCTGGGCAGGTTGGCCGACGGCTGAGCCCCGTCCGCCACCCCGGGTGACGCGCCTGCGGTGGTCGCCCGGTCTGCGTCCGCGAGGTGGAAGTCCTCGGAAAGCCGAAACCGGAGCGCCCCGCGGGGCGACTCCGGTGGTCAGGTGCGAACACCTGTTCAGCAGGGGTGGAGGTGGCGGGAGTCGAACCCGCGTCCTCGAGCGGTGAACCAGGACTTCTCCGGGCGCAGCCGACTAGCCGTTCTGCTTGGCCCCCACCCTCACGTCGGCATGTGGTGGACAGGCCCAGTTCTCAAAATGTCCCGCGCTGACCCGAGAACGGGGTCAGTGCAGCAAGCCTTCAAAATGAGGCCAGGAACCGGACGGAAGGCGCGTCCGGGCTGACCCTTCGGTCACTGCTCAGGCAGCGAGAGCGAAGTCAGTGCG
>JAEZGC010000221.1 GCA_023437345.1 Actinomycetes bacterium | reverse complement strand
GGACCGCTCCGACGCCCGGATCGCCGAGGTGGTCGACGAGGTGTACTCGCTGTTCCTCGACCTGCTGGACGAGGACGAGGCGCACCACCTCGACTTCCCGATCATCTACTGCGCCGCGAAGGCCGGCCGCGCCTCGCTCACCCAGCCTGCCGACGCCACGCTGCCGGACTCGCCCAGCCTGGAACCGCTGTTCCAGCTCATCATGGACACGATCCCGGCCCCCACCTACACCGAGGGCGCCCCGCTGCAGGCGCTGGTGACCAACCTCGACGCGTCGCCGTACCTTGGCCGGCTCGCGCTGTGCCGGGTCGTCGAGGGCACCCTGAAGCGCGGCCAGACCGTCGCGTGGTGTCGCAGGGACGGCTCGATCGCCAATGTCCGGCTCTCGGAGCTGCTGATCACCAGGGCGCTGGAGCGGGTCCCTGCCGACCTCGCCGAGCCCGGCGACATAGTCGCGATCGCCGGCATCCCCGAGATCACCATCGGCGAGACCCTTGCCGACCCGGCCGACCCGCGCCCGCTGCCGCTGATCACCGTGGACGAGCCGTCCATCTCGATGACCATCGGGATCAACACCTCCCCGCTGGCCGGACGGGTGGGCAAGCTGCTGACCGCCCGATTGGTGAAGTCGCGGCTGGACGCCGAACTGGTCGGCAATGTCTCGATCCGGGTGCAGAACACCGACCGGCCCGACACCTGGGAGGTGCAGGGCCGCGGCGAGCTGCAGCTGGCGGTGCTGGTCGAGATGATGCGCCGGGAAGGCTTCGAGCTGACCGTCGGCAAGCCTGAGGTGCTGACCCGCGAGATCGACGGCAAGCTGCACGAGCCCGTGGAACGCCTCACCATCGATATCCCCGAGGATCACGTCGGCACCGTCACCCAGCTGATGGGGACCCGTCGCGCCCGGATGGAGCAGATGGTCAACCACGGCACTGGCTGGGTGCGCGTGGAGTACGTGATCCCCGCCCGCGGCCTGATCGGCTTCCGCACCGAGTTCCTCACCGACACCCGCGGGACCGGCATCATGCACCACGTCTTCGAGGGCTACGAGCCGTGGTCGGGCGAGATCAAGACCCGGCTCACCGGCTCGCTGGTCGCCGACCGGACCGGCACCGTCACGTCCTACGCGCTGTTCAACCTGCAGGAGCGCGGCGAACTGTTCGTCGCCCCCGGCCACGAGGTCTACGAGGGCATGGTGGTCGGGGAGAACCCGCGTCCTGAGGACATGGATGTGAACCCCACCAAGGAGAAGAAGCTGACCAACGTCCGCTCCTCCACCGGTGACGAACTGGAGCGCCTGATCCCGCCGAGGCTGCTCAGCCTGGAGCAGTCACTGGAGTTCTGCCGCGCCGACGAATGCCTCGAGGTCACCCCGAAGGACGTCAGGATCCGCAAGACCATCCTCGACGCCAACGAGCGGGCCAAGGCACGCAACCGCGCCAAGACCGCCTAGCAGGCACCCCACCGACCGTCATGGCGCGCGGCAGTCCCCTTCGCTGGGCACTCGTCGTGGCGGTCAGCGCCGCGTGTCTGGCCGCCGGCGGCTTCGCCGCGCTGGCCGGGATGCTGGCCTCGGGAGCAGGCCTGCTGCAGCTGAGCGCTCCGGACCTGCTGGATGCCCGGTCCCTCGGGCGAGTCATCGCTGCGTCAACGCCCGGCGGTCTGGACGTGCCCGGCGAACTCGTCGGGGAGACCGGCTGGCAGAGCGTCGAGGACCCGGGCTGCCCCGTCCGGGCGACCACTACCTGGTCGGTCGACGGGGTTGCCTACACCTCGGTCCGGCTCACGCAGTGCGTCCTGGAGAGCGCAGCCTTCGACGCCCTGCGGCAGGTCTCCGCACCCGGGCCGCTCGTCGCGGACGCCCGGGAGCACGTCTGGTGGTGGGAGACACCCGACGAGCTGGGCCGGGTGTGGGTGCAGAACTCCAGCCTGATCGAGGTGACGACAACCTGCCGACTGACCTGGGACTGCGAGTTCTGGAACGACTCGGTGGTGTTCGACGTCATCTACGGCCTGCCCGGGCGCGCCTCGCCGTCCGAGCCCGCGGACGGCGACGTCACCACCGAGGCGCTGCGGCTCGGATTCAGCATCCTGGGCGCGCTGCTGGTCGTGGTGGGTACCGTCCGGCTTGTCCAGCGGCTGCGCTCCGAACGGCTGCCTGCAGTGGCGGACCAACCGGGGTGGCTCGACATCACCGCTGCGGCGGACCGGGTGACCTGGCTAACCCGGGCCGGCTCGTTCGCCGTCGTGGCCGCGCTCGTCCTCATCCCGGTCGGGCTGGTGCCTACCGGTGACGACTGGACCCGACTCGGAGCAGCGCTGTACGTCGGCGGCGGCCTGGCGTTCGGTGTCGTCGCGTGGTGGGCGGACCGGACCGTGAAGCGCTGGCTCGGTCGGCGTCCGCCGCCGGCTGTCGCGCGTACCCACAGCGTCCGCCGGTGGGCCGGCGAAGGGCTGGTGGCCGGTGCCCGGCTGCTGGTGATCGGTGCGTGGCTGCTGGTCGGGGTGCTTGCGGTGGCTGTCGTCGCCCTCGGTCCCGGCTCCCCCGCCCCCGCCGTGGCGGCCATCGGCGCCGACGGCCCCTCGAGCGGGCAGGTCGCCGCCCTGGCCCTGGGCATGCTCGCGGCGACCACGGGCGAGGCGACCTGGTGGACCACCGGACCGCTCGCCCTGGGCACCGTCGTGCCCGTGGTGTTGCTGGTGGTCGGGACCGACCACCTGGGGCGGCGGCTGGTGGCGCCCTCGATCGCCGAGCTGCGCGCCGCCGACCCGCGCCCGCCGCTGCTGCTGCTGCGCTCGTTCGGGGACGACGCGGCACGGCTGCCCACCCTCCACCCGCGCCGCAGCGCCCTGCCCAGCCTGCTGCGGCTGGGCCGCGGCCGGCGCTTCGAGGAGGTCCTGGCCGATGTCCTGGCCGGCCACGGCCCGCTGATCGCGGTGAACCCGCCGGGGATGCGGTTGCCGAGTCTCGGCGCGGCGAAGGAGTCCCTGTCCAACGACGAGTGGCGATATCGGGTCGACGAGCTGATGGGCGAGTCGGGTACGGCGGTCTTCCTGTGCACGCCCGACTCGGTGAACCCGGGGCTGGCGTGGGAGCTGCAGAACGCGGCGAGCCGCCTCGACCCGGCCCGACTGCTGCTGGTGGTCGGGCCGTACCCCGCCGCCGAGGTGGCCGCGCGGTGGGACCGGTTCGCGCGCGCGGCGGTTGCGGCGGGTCGCTCGTTCGCCGGCCTGGGGGAGCTGCAGCTGCTGCCGGGCGCCCACGTCGTGGTCTGGGCCGGTGGCCGCTGGATCCAGGTCGGCGCCAGGACCCGTCAGGACATCACTTACGAGCTGGGTCTGACGGAGGCGTTGAGGCTGTCGGCCCGCTGAGCTGCTGCGGCTCGGCCAGTCCTGCTGCCGCCGCGCTCCGACGCCGCGTCCGTCGGTTCGCCAAGAGGCTGGTCGTGATCACCGTCGCAAGGATCGCCACGATCACTCCCAGCGACGCCAGCGTGGGCACCGTCGGGATCCACGCCCACACGCCGTGCGCCCAGTGCAGCACCAGCTTGACCCCGATGAAGGCGAGGATCGCCGACAGGCCGTAGCCCAGATGCACCAGCGCGCCCAGCGCGCCGGCCAGCACGAAGTAGAGCGCCCGCAGCCCGAGCAGCGCGAAGGCGTTGGTCACGAAGACCAGGTACGGGTCGCCGGTGATGCCGTAGACGGCCGGCACCGAGTCGACGGCGAAGACCACGTCGGTGGCAAGGATCGCCAGGCTGGCCAGCGCCAGCGGGGTGATCGCCCGGCGGCCGTCCTCGACCACTGTCATCGCGGTGCCGCGGTAGCCGTCGGTGACCGGCCAGAACCGGCGCACCAGCCTGACGATCCGCAGCGAGCCGACCTCCACCTCGTGGCCGTCGGGGCCCATCGTGTCGCGCAGCACCTTCACCGCGGTGGCCAGCAGGATGGCGCCGAACAGCAGGAAGGTCCAGGCGAAGGACGAGATCAGCACCGCGCCGAGCGCAATGAACACGCCGCGCAGCACAAGAGCCCCGGCCACCCCGATCAGCAGCACCCGCTGCTGCAGCTCCCGCGGCACCGCGAAGGACGCCATCAGCAGCATGAAGACGAAGAGGTTGTCGACGCTGAGCGACTTCTCCACCAGGTAGCCGGCGTAGAACTCGACGCCCCGTTCGGACCCGAACGCCTGCCACACCCATACGCCGAAGATGAGCGGCAGTGCTACGTAGAACGCCGACCAGCCGATCGCCTCCCGCATCGACACCGCATGGGGTCGCCGGGTCAGCACGAAGTCGAGGCCGAACAGGACGAGTACCGCGGCGATGCTGATCGCCCACAGCTCAGGGGATCCGATTCCTTGCACGAGCACACCTCACGTTGTCGTGAGGTCTGCTTCACCCTGGCGGGCGCGCCTACGAGGACACGAGCGTGACCGGAATGACCGCAGACGACTTGGGAAGTACTCCCCTCAGAACCCGATTGTACGGACGACACAAGCCCTGGCCCACCCAGGCCTCCACGATCCGGTCAGGCCTGGCCGGGGGTGCCCGGCCAAGGGCGCCCCCACGCGGTCGCCGCCGGGCGGGCACGCGGTTAGGCTGTCGGCCATGGCGCTGCCGGTCTTGAGTCAGCAGGAGCAACGCGTCCTCGGAAGCCTGCTGGAGAAGCAGCGGACGGTGCCGGCCAGCTACCCGCTCACGCTCAACTCGCTGCGGCTCGCCTGCAACCAGAACTCCAGTCGTGACCCGGTGGTCGACTACTCCGAACGCGAGATCCAGGACATCGCCCGGGCCTTGAAGGACCGCGGCCTGCTGCGGCTGGTCTGGGCCGGTGCCGGGTCGCGCGCCGTGAAGTACCACCAGCTGCTGGACGAGGCGGTCGCGCTGGACGAGGCCGAGCGGGCGCTGATCACCGTCCTGCTGCTGCGCGGCGCGCAGACCCCCGGCGAACTCCGCACCCGCACCGACCGGCTGCACCAGTTCCGCGACCGCACCGCGGTGCTCGACTGCCTGGCCGCGCTGGCCGGGCGGCCCGAACCGCTGGTGCGCGAACTCCCGCTGCAGCCGGGGCACCAGGACCGGCGCTGGACCCACCTGCTCGGCGACCTGCCCGCGCCGCAGCTCACCGCGGCGCCGGCCGACCTCGAATCGGTGCTCGCCGACGGGCCGGCGGCCCGCGACCAGCGGGTGCTGGCGGCCTACGACGCCGCGGCCGCCGGCTACTCCGAGGCGCTGCTCGACGAGCTGGTCGACAAGCCCTTCGACATCTGGCTGCTGGAGCGGGTCGCCGGCCTGGCCGACGGACCGGTGCTCGACCTGGGCTGCGGGCCCGGCCAGATCGCCGCCTTCCTTGCCGACCTCGGCGTTGATGTGCACGGCCTTGACGGATCGGCGGCGATGGTCGACCAGGCGCGCCGCAACTTCCCCGACCTGGACTTCCAGGTGGGCCGGTTTCACCAGGTGCTGCGGCCGCGCAACGCCGCCGCCTGGTCGGCGGTGGTGGCCTGGTACTCCTTCGTCCACCTCGCCCCGTCCGAGCTGGCCGGCACCCTGCGCCAGGTGGCCGCCACCGTCCGACCGGGTGGGACGGTGGCCTTCGCGCTGCATCTCGGCGACCAGGTGCGCCACGTCGACACGCTGTGCGGCGTGGAGGTCGACCTCGACTTCGTGCTGCACGACCGGGCGCAGGTGCTGGCCGCGGTCGCGGCGGCGGGGTTGGGGGTGTCGCAGTGGTACG
>JAEZGC010000220.1 GCA_023437345.1 Actinomycetes bacterium | reverse complement strand
GGTGCGTCGAGAGCGCGGTCCCGGTGGGGAAGAATGTCGCGTCGACGTACGCAATGCTGGAGGGAGACGGAAGCGCGCCATGAGAGCCATCCTGTTCGGAGGGGGCCTGGCCCTCCTGGTCTCCCTGCTCGGCACCCGAGTGGCTATCACCCAGTTCACGCGGCTCGGCTACGGCCAGGAGATCCGCGACGACGGGCCCACCACCCACCACACCAAGCGCGGCACCCCCACCATGGGCGGCATCGTCATCATCGCGGCGACCCTGCTCGGCTACGGGGTGGCCCACCTGGCCACCTGGTCCCCGCCCACCGCCAGCGGCCTGCTGGCGCTGGGGCTGTTCACAGCCCTCGGGCTGGTCGGGCTGGCCGACGACTGGATCAAGATCTCGCGGGCCCGGTCGCTGGGCCTGAACAGCACCGCCAAGCTCGTCCTGCAGACGGTCATCGGGGTGGTCTTCGCGATCCTTGCCTTCCAGTTCCCCGACGCTCGGGGGCTGACCCCCGCCGGCCAGGCGATCTCCTTCCTGCGCGACCTGCCGTGGCTGCAGCTTCCGCTGTGGGCCGCGGTGATCTGGATAGTGCTGCTGATCTCGTCGTGGTCCAACGCCGCCAACCTCGCCGACGGCCTCGACGGGCTGGCCGCCGGGGCCGCCGCCATGGTGTTCGCCGCCTACACGATCGTGAACGTGTGGCAGTACAACCAGTCCTGCGCCTGGGCCGACGCCGGGCCGCAGTGCTACGAGGTCCGCAACCCCCACGACCTGGCGGTGGTCTCGATAGCGCTGGCCGGGGCCTGCTTCGGCTTCCTGTGGTGGAACGCCAGCCCGGCCAAGATCTTCATGGGCGACACCGGGTCGCTGTCCATCGGCGGCGCGCTGGCCGCCTTGTCGATCCTCACCCGCACCGAACTGCTCATGCTGATCGTGGCCGGGCTGTTCTTCGTCATCACCATGTCGGTGGTGCTGCAGGTCGGCTGGTTCAAGCTCAGCGGAGGTAAACGGCTGTTCAAGATGGCGCCCCTGCAACACCACTTCGAGCTGCTGGGGTGGAAGGAAGTCACCATCACGATCCGGTTCTGGATCATCTGCGGACTGTGCGTCGCAGTCGGGCTCGGCGTCTTCTACGCCGAGTGGGTGATCGGCCTGTGACCGACTGGCTTGCGACCGCCGACCGGCTCTCGCCCTGGCAGCAGGCGAGGGTGGTGGTCGCCGGGCTGGGTGCCTCGGGCTTCGCCGCCGCCGACGGCCTGCTCGACCTGGGTGCCAAGGTGACCGTGCTGGACGACTCGGACACCTCCGGCAACCGCGAGAAGGCGACCCTGCTGGAGCACCTCGACGCCGTGGTGCGGCTCGGGACCGGCGCTACCGCGTCGCTGCCGGACGACACGGACCTGGTCGTCACCTCGCCGGGCTGGCGGCCGTCCTCGCCGCTGCTGAAGCAGGCTGCAGCGCGTGGGATCCCGGTCTGGGGCGAGGTGGAGCTCGCCTGGCGGATGAGCCTGCCGGACCGCCAGGTGCCGTGGCTGGCGGTCACCGGCACCAACGGCAAGACCACGACCGTCGGGATGCTGGAGTCGATGCTGACCGCCGCCGGGCTGACCACGACCGCGGTCGGCAATGTCGGCCGTCCGATCGTCGAGGCGGTGCTGGACGAGGTCAGCTACGACGTGCTCGCCGTCGAGCTGTCCAGCTTCCAGCTCCACTGGACGCACTCGCTGTCGCTGCACTCGGCGGCGGTCCTGAACCTCGCCCCCGACCACCTGGAGTGGCACGGCGACCCCGCCGGCTGGGCGGCCGGCACCAGCGACCCGTACGCCGCTTATCTGGCCGACAAGGCCCGCATCTACCAGCGGGTGCAGCACTCCTGCGTGTACAACGTGGCCGACCCGGCCACCGAGCGGCTGGTCGAGGAGGCCGACGTGGTGGAGGGTGCCCGGGCGATCGGGTTCACCCTCGGCACTCCTGCCCCTTCGATGCTCGGGGTGGTCGACGACCTGCTGGTCGACCGGGCGTTCATAGCGCAGCGCAGGGACTCAGCCGTCGAGCTGGCCAAGCTGTCCGACGTGGTGCCGTACGCACCCCACAACGTCGCCAACGCCCTGGCAGCGGCCGCCCTCGCCCGGTCCTTCGGGGTGCCTCCCCAGGCCGTCGGGGAGGGGCTGCGCCGGCTTCGGATCGGCGACCACCGGATCCAGCAGGTGGCCGAGCGGGCCGGCGTCAGGTTCGTCGACGACTCGAAGGCGACCAACCCGCACGCCGCCGCCGCGTCGCTGGCCGCGTTCGACTCGGTGGTGTGGGTGGCCGGCGGCCAGGCGAAGGGGACGAGCTTCGACGACCTGGTGCAGGACTTCGCCTCACGGCTGCGCGCGGTGGCACTGCTGGGGGTCGACCGGCAGGTGATCGCCGACGCGCTGGCCCGACACGCTCCCGATGTCCCGGTCTTCCTCACCGACGCCGTCGATGATGGGGCAATGCAGCAGGTGGTGGCGTGGGCGGCGGGCCGGGCACAACCCGGTGATGTTGTGCTGCTCGCCCCCGGCTGCGCCAGCAAGGACATGTACCCCGACTACGCCGCCCGCGGAGACGCGTTCGCCGCCGCGGTAGCGGCCCTGGAGCAACCCTAGAGAAGGAGGCCTGAGCCAGTGGCGATCCTCACTTCCCCGCTTACGGATCGCCGCGGGCAGTCGTCGCAGACCGGTCCAGCGACCGAACGTCGGCGCAGTCTCGTGGTCGAATGGCTGGGACATCCACAAGCGAGCTTCTTCCTCGTGCTGGCACCCACGGTCCTGCTGTTGGTGCTGGGCGCGGTCATGGTCCTGTCGGCGTCCTCGGTGTACGCCCAGGTGCAGTTCGACGACACCTACTACTTCGTGCGCCGGCACGCAGTCTTCCTCGTCCTCGGCGGGTTCGCCGCCTGGGTGCTCGCCACCAGCTCGGTGCAGCGGCTCAAGGTCCTCGGCTGGCTCGCCGTGGTGGGCGCCGCGGTGCTGCAGCTGCTCACCTTCACCAGCCTGGGCTGGGCCAAGAACGGCAACAAGAACTGGGTGGAGCTGGGCGCGCTGGGACGCATCCAGCCCTCGGAGTTCGCCAAGCTCGCGATCGTGCTGTGGGGTGCCGACCTGCTGTCGCGCAAGTACGACCTGCTGCACCAGCCCAAGCACCTGCTGTTCCCGTTCGTGCCGGTCTCCGGCCTGCTGATCGGGCTGGTCATCCTGCAGCGCGACCTCGGCACCGGCATGGTGCTGGGGGCGATAGTGCTGGCGGTGCTGTGGTACGTCGGCGCGTCCTGGAAGGTGCTCGGCTCGATAGTCGGGGTCGTCGGTGCTGCGATCGGCGCGCTCGTCCTCACCTCGTCGCACCGGATGACCCGGATCCTCGGCTTCCTCAACCAGGACCTCGACCCGCTGGGCGTCAACCACCAGCCGATCAAGGCGATGTTCGCCCTCGCCTCGGGAGGCTGGTGGGGCCTTGGCCTTGGTGCCAGCCGGCAGAAGTGGGGCGGTCTGGTGGAGTCGCACACCGACTACGTGCTGGCGGTGATCGGCGAGGAACTCGGCCTGGTCGGGACGCTGGCGGTGCTCGCGCTGTTCCTTGTGCTGGGCTATGCCGGGTTCCGGATCGCGATGCGCTCCGACATCCTGTTCTGCCGCTTCCTCGCCGCGGGGGCCACCTCCTGGCTGATGATCCAGGCGTTGCTCAACATCGCTGTGGTGCTGCGCATGGTGCCGGTGATCGGCGTGCCGCTGCCGCTGCTGTCCTACGGCGGCTCGGCCCTGCTGGCCAACCTGTGCGCGGTCGGGTTGTTACTGGCCTGTGCCCGACTGGAACCCCAGGCCAGGGCCCTGGCCGGACGCCGTACCCGCCGCCGCGCGACCCGGGTGACGGCAGTGGTCCCCGGCCGCCGGTAGCCTGTTCGAGGTGAACATCGTCCTCGCAGGCGGCGGCACGGCGGGGCACACCTCGCCGCTGATCGCCACCGCCCAGCAGCTCAAGCGGCTCGCTCCCGGGTCGTCGCTGCTGTGCGTCGGGACGCCGCGCGGCCTGGAGACCCGCGTGATCCCGGAGGCGGGGCTCGACCTTGCGCTGATCCCGCCGGTGCCGCTGCCGCGACGGCTCACCCCCGAACTGCTGGCGGTTCCCGGACGGCTGCTCGCGGCGGTCCGCGAGGCGTCCGGTCTGCTGCGCCGCCACGAGGCGGCGGTCGTGGTCGGATTCGGCGGCTACGTCTCGCTCCCTGTCTACCTTGCGGCCCGGCGCGCCCGGCTGCCGATAGTGCTGCACGAGCAGAACGCCGTCCCCGGCCTGGCCAACCGGGTGGCTGCCCGGTTCACCAGCCACGTCGCGGTGTCCTTCCCCGACACCCGGTTGCCGCACGCCCGCTACCTGGGGCTGCCGGTCCGGGAGGCGATCGCCACCCTCGACAGGGACGCCGCACGTGTGGGAGCCAGGGAACACTTCGGCCTGGCCAACGACCTCCCGGTGCTGCTGGTCAGCGGTGGCTCCCAGGGCGCCCGGAGCATCAACACAGCCCTCGCCGGGGCCGCCGACGCCCTGCTCGCTGCAGGTATCAACGTGCTGCACGTGCTGGGGACTGCTAACTTCACCGACGACCTGGTGCCTCGCCGCGACGGCGGCACCGGGGCGGTGTACCGTCCGCTGGCCTACGTCGACGCCATGGAGCAGGCCTACGCCGCCGCCGACCTGATGGTCGGCAGGTCCGGCGCCGGGACCGTGATGGAGACCGCCATGGTCGGCCTGCCGACCGTCTTCGTGCCGCTGCCGCACGGCAACGGCGAGCAGGCCCGCAACGCGGGCTTTCTCGTGGCCGCCGACGCAGCGGTGCTGGTCGCCGACGCCGACCTGACCCCCGACCTGCTGGCCGCCACGGTGATCGGACTTGTCCGCCAGCCCGGACGGCTGGCCGCGATGAGCAGCACCTGCCGCCGGCTGGTGCCGTCCGGCGCCGCCGAGGAGCTGGCTGCGCTGGTGCTGCGGGTCGGGGCGGGTGGCTGAGGTGCCGCTGATCGAGCCGGTCGACCTGACGCCGGTCACCGAGCTGGGCGCCGTCCACTTCATAGCCATCGGCGGGGCCGGGATGAGCGCCATAGCTGCCATGTACGCCGATCTCGGAGTGCCCACCTCAGGCAGCGACCAGAACGACTCGGCGACGCTGCGCGACCTGGCCGGCCGCGGGATCCGGGTCCATGTCGGCCACGACCCGGCGCACCTCGGTGACGCGACGACGGTGGTGGTCTCCTCGGCGGTGCGGGAGTCGAACGCCGAACTTGCCGAGGCACGCCGCCGCGGGCTGCGGGTCTGGCACCGCAGCACGGCGCTCGGGGCGCTGATGCTGGGCCGCGCCGGCGTGGCGGTGACCGGCACCCACGGCAAGACCACGACGTCGGCGATGACCGCCGTCCTGCTGGCGGAGTGCGGCGCCGACCCGTCCTACGTGATCGGGTCCCCGCTGACCGCCTCCGGCGCCAGTTCGCACGTCGGGGCCGGCCCGGCCTTCGTCATCGAGGCCGACGAGTCCGACGGTTCGTTCCTGCAGTACCCGGCCGAGGTCGTGGTGGTGACCAACATCGAGGCCGACCACCTCGACAACTGGGGCACCCCGCAGGCCTACGCCGACGGCTTCCTCACCCTCGCCACCCGACCCGGGGTGCGCACTGTGGTGCTC
>JAEZGC010000217.1 GCA_023437345.1 Actinomycetes bacterium | reverse complement strand
GCCATGATCAGCTTGCCCTTCAGGGCCGGGTTCAGCAGATCCTCGTAACCCTTGATCTCAATACCGAGTTCGGCGGTGAGGGTCTTGTTCACGGCCAGTGCCACCGTCGAGAGGTGGTCGACGTTGTAGAAGCCGTTCGGGGACTTGTACGCCGGCTGGACCTGGTCCTCGTGATCGGACAGCCAGTGCTCGAACAGGGCGGAGTGCTTGTCACCATCGGCGGTGTCCAGGGCACCCCACATCATGTCGCCCTGC
This sequence comes from Actinomycetes bacterium, assembly GCA_023437345.1. GTDB lineage: Bacteria > Actinomycetota > Actinomycetes > Propionibacteriales > Propionibacteriaceae > Propionicimonas. Next base: position 9,911 of record JAEZGC010000217.1, on the reverse strand, counting down.
GGGTTGCCCGCCTCGGAGGCGATCCGGGTGGTGAGCTCGCCGCCGGAGCCGTTCACGATCTCCACCTCGATGCCGGGGATCGCCTCGCCGAGCAGGTCGGTCAGGACGGTGAGGTCGTTCTCGGTCATGCTGGAGTAGAGGACGAGGTTGAGGTTCTCGGGGGCGTCGGAGGACGCCTGGCCGCCCGGGGAGGCGGCCGGCTCGGCGGCGCCGCTGCACGCGGCAAGGGACAGGCTCGCCACCAGCGCGATGCCGAGGGCTGCGAGCTTCTTGGTCTTCACTGTCGGTTTCTCCTCTTGGTTGGATGAGTTGGTAGTGGTGCCGTCGTCGACTGGCAGGTGGGGTGGATCGGGGTTCGGCGCGCCGGGGTCACATCTTGATGTCCTCGTCGCGGCTGATCTTGAGGTAGATGAAGAGGATCGCGCCGGTCAGGACGGTCAGGATGGCCGAGAAAGCGCAAGCCAGGCCGTAGTTGCCGCGGGAGATCGCGACATAGGCCGACATGGTCAGGGTGATCGTCTTGTTGTTGTAAAGGATGATCGCGCTCGACATCTCGGTGACTATCGCGACGAAGCTGAGGATCGCCCCGGAGGTGATGCCGGCGGTCATCATCGGCGTCGTCACGGTGAAGAAGGTCTTCAGTTTCGACGCCCCGAGGCTTCGGGCGGCTTCCTCGGTCGAGATCGGCAGGTGCATCAGCGTCGCCGTCGCCGACCTGATGGTGTACGGCATTCTCCGGATCACCAGGGCGATGATCAGGATGGCGACGCTGCCGGTGAGGGCCAGCGGCGGGCCGTTGAAGGCCAGCACCAGGCCGATCCCGATCACCGCGCCGGGCAGGATGTAGGGAATCATCGACAAGGTGTCGATGAGGTTGTTGGCGAAGTTCGACCGGCGCACCACAAGGTAGGCGATCAGGATCGACAGCACGATGATAATCAGCAGCGACAGGCCACCGAAGTAGATCGTGTTCCAGATCGACCGGCCGAGCAGCCGGTCGGCGGCCAGGAGGTAGTTGTCGAAGGAGTAGCCGGGCAGGAACATCGCCGAGCTGCTGTTACGGAAGGACAGGTAGATCACGTACAGCTGCGGCAGGAAGGCGAACCCGACCAGCGCGTACATGTAGCAGTAGATCAGCACCCCGCCGATCCCCTTGGGTCGCTTCTTGTCCACGGGACGGCTGGACTTGATGGAGAAGTTGAACCGGCTGGTGGCGAACTTCTGCAACAGGAAGACTGCCGCGGTGACCACGACGCCGATGACGCCGATGGCGGCCGCGAAGTTGTGGTTCTGGCCGGTCTCGCCCAGGTACTGGTTGTAGATCTCGACGGTGAAGGTGCGGAACCCCTCGCCGATCAGCAGCGGGGTGCCGAAGTCGGCGAAGGCCCGCATGAAGACGAGCAGCGACGCCGCGAGCACTGTCGGCATGGTGAGCTTGATGATCACTTGCCAGACCCGCTTCAGGCCGGTGCTGCCCATCAGCGAGGCGGCTTCCAGCAGTGACGTGTCGATCCCCTTGAAGGCGCCGTTCATATACACCGACACCAGCGGGAACAGCTTGAGGCTGAGGACGAAGACGATGCCGCCGAAGCCGTAGATGCTCGCCTCGAAGGGCAACAGGGTGGTCACCAGGCCGTTGCGGCCCATCAGCAGGATCCAGGCGTAGGCCCCGATGAAGGGCGCCGACATGCACGACAGCACCGCGCCGATGAACAGGTACTTGGCGCCCTTGAGGCTGTAGTACGTGTAGAAGTACGAGAACGGCACCCCGATCGCCAGCGATGCGACGGTGACGGCGATGCTGACGAGGAAGCTGTTACGGATCGTGCCGAAGTAGTAGTTGCGGGAGAAGAACTTCTCGAAGTGCGCCAGGGTGAAGCCGGTATCGCCGTCCACCACCGATTCCTTCAGCACCTCCCACAGCGGATAGACCAGGAAGATGCCGAACAGCATCATCAGGCCGACGGTGACCAGCAGCCAGACGTCCGGACGGCCACCGCGCCGCTGGCGGCGGGGCGCGGCCGGCGCCGCGAGCTGGGGGTCGGCGAGCAGCGTCACGAAGCCACCCCCGCGGCCCCCACGGCAACCGTCGCGGGCTGGTCGCCGGCCCAGCCGAGCAGGTTGCGGGAACCGTCAGCGGTGAACACATTCACCTTGTGCACCTTGAGGCCGAGGTGGACCTGGGTGCCCGGGGCGAGCAGTTGCCCCAGCTCGGACTCCTGGACCACCTCGACACTCGTCCCGTCGGTGAGGTTCACAAAGTAGTGCGTGTTCAGGCCGAGGAAGACACTGTGGTCGACGACGGCCGGGATGCCGAGCGCCGAGGTCGGCTCCACCACGAACTGCTCGGGGCGGATCGCCGCCTTCACGGGGCCTGCGTTGCCCGGGTCGTCGCCCAGCCCGGGCACCTCGAACTGGCCGCCGGCGACCTGCAGGAGGCCTCGGCCGTCGCGCACCGCCAGGGTGCCGTCCAGCACGTTGGAACGGCCGATGAAGGTGGACACGAAGAGGTTGGACGGCCGGTGGTAGAGCTCGGGCGGGGTGCCGAGTTGCTGGATGACGCCGTCCTTCATCACCGCGATCCGGTCCGAGACCGCCATCGCCTCTTCCTGGTCGTGGGTGACGTAGACGGTGGTGGTGCCCACCTCGCGCTGGATCTGGCGGATCACCTCACGCATCTCGACCCGCAGCTTGGCGTCGAGGTTGGACAGCGGCTCGTCCATCAGCAGGACGTCGGGGTTGGTCACCAGGGCCCGGGCGAGGGCGACCCGCTGCTGCTGGCCGCCGGAGAGCCGGTCGGGCATCTGGTCGGCCCAGCGCTCGATCTGGACGAGCTCGATGTACTCCTGCGCCTTGGCGGCGATCTGCTTGCGGGGGAAATCCATGTTGCGCAGGCCGAATTCGACGTTCTTGCGCACCGTCAGGTGGGGGAAGATCGCGTAGTTCTGGAAGACCATGCCGATCCGGCGCCTGGCCGGCTCGACGTCGTTTATCCGGGTCTCGTTGAAGTAGAAGTCGCCACCCTCGATGGTGTTGAACCCGGCGATCATCCGCAGCATCGTCGTCTTCCCGCAGCCGGACGGGCCCAACATGGTGAAGAACTCGCCGGCCTGGATGTCGAGCGACAGTCCGGGGATGATCGTGGTGTCGCCATACCGCTTGACGGCGTCCCTGATCCGGATGTTGATACTCAACTGCGACTCCACTTCCGTTGTTCGCGGGGCTCCAGCGGTGTCCGCCAGGGCGCCCCTGCCCTTTCATCGCGGCGCGGTCGCTCGTCGTCCGGGCCGGTTTCAGGCCTCACCGTACGGGGCCGGCGGATTGCCGCAATCCGCCTGACGCGACAGCCGCTCATATGAGCGGGAGCGATCTGCAAGCCCGGCGGGCGCGACCGCGCGACGGCAAGGTGGTGAGCGTCGACCGCTGTCACAGCGGAGTCGGCAGTATCGTGGACGCCGTCCGGCGGCCACACGGCGGGCTCACGGTGACGAGACAGGAGGTCGGCGGATGGACGAACCCAGCCGGCCGACCGATCCCGCCGCAGGGCCGCAGGCCCCGGGGAACGACCCGCCGCGGTGGAGCGCGCGGATGAAGGCGCAGTCCCGCGCGCAGGCCGCCAACCGGCGGCTGATGATGCAGGTGAGCAAGCGCTACTACCTGGACGGCCTCACGAAGGTGCAGATCGCCGAAGAGCTCGGCCTGTCCCGGTTCAAGGTCGCCCGGGTGTTGGCCGACGCCCACGAGGCAGGCATGGTGTCGATCACGCTGAACAGCGGCGCTCCACTGCCGGCACTGTCCGAGGAGGTCGCCCGCCACCTCGGGCTGCGCGGGGTCCACGTGGTCGAGGTCTACGGCGACGAGGAGAACGTAAGGGCTGCGGTCGGCCGGACCAGCGGCACCTACCTGCGCGACGTGTTGCAGGACGGGGACGTGCTCGGCATCGGCTGGGGCCGCACCCTGAACGCCATGTTCGACAACCTGGACCACCTCCCCCAGATCGAGATCATGCAGCTCTCGGGCCGCTTCCTCGGCGACGCCCACGACTCCGCGACCCAGCTGACCCGCCGCACCGTCGCGCTGGCGGGCGGCGCTGTCAGCGCGATCCCGGCACCGTTCTTCATCGACGACGCCCGGCAGGCCAACGCGCTGCGCCGCCAACCGGAGGTCGCCTCGGTGGTTGCGGGATTCAACCGGCTCACCACCGCCGTCGTGGGGGTGGGGGCGGTGTATCCCCGTCCGATCTCGGTGGCGTACTCCCAGGTGCCGGAGCGGTTCACCGCCCAGGTGCTCCATTCCGGCGCGGTCGGCGAGGTGCAGGGCAACCTCTTCGCGGAGGACGGCCGGGCGGTCGAGCCGCGGTTGTGGCGCCACACCCTCAACATCACCCCCGACCAGCTGCGACGGGTCGACCGGGTGGTCGCCGCCGCCGCTGACCCGGTCAAGGCGCGGGCGGTCCGGGCGGTGTGCGCCTCCGGGGTCGTCACCGACCTCGTGGTCGACGTCGAGCTGGCCAACGCGCTGCTCCGACTGGCACCCACGTCGGCAGCTGCCGCCCGTTCGGCGAGCCGGTTCACGCGCACCGGCTCGCGCCCTTCGCCCCACTGACGACCAGCGCTCAGATGAGCGGGCGGCGGAAGCCGCCGGCCACGTCCGCGTCGTCCACCCCTAGCGTTGCCGGTGGGCGCCCGTCGACCGGCGGCGGCCACCCGGAAGGTCACGGATGCGACGGCGACTCATCGCGCTCGACATGGACGGCACCCTCACCCAGCACCGCACCCCCCTCGCCCAGGCAAACGCGGCCGCCCTGTCCGACCTGGCGCTGCACTACCCGCTGGTGATCGTCGGCGCCGGGAGCCACCGACGGATCCACGAGCAGCTCAACCAGCATCCCGTGGACGTGATCGGCTGCTACGGCATGGAGGTGGCGCACTGGGACGGGGCGGCCGGGCGGCTGGTGCTCGCCGAGTCGAGCCCCGCGCCACTACTGGATCAGTCGGCGCGGGCCGCCGTCCTCGCCCGCGCAGCCGAGCTGCGCGCGCGGCACGGTTTCGTCGAGTTCGCCGGGGAGAGCGTGGAGTTCCACCCCTCCGGCATGCTGACCTTCGCCCTGCTCGGCACGGCGGCCGCGATCGGGGACAAGCTGGCCTTCGACCCCGACCGGTCACGCCGCCGAGCGTTCTACCAGGAGGTCTGTGACGCCTTTCCCGACTACACGGTCTTCGTTGGCGGGTCGAGTTCGTTCGACATCGTGCCGCGCCCATTCGACAAGTTGTACGCGCTGCAGCGGTACTGCGCAGCCCGCGGCGTGGCGTTGCCCGACGTCGCCTTCGTCGGCGACGACTTCGGCCCGGGCGGCAACGACGAGCAGGTGTACCACTCCGAGGTCGAGTTCTGGCCGGTGGACGACTACCGCCGCTTCCCGGAGGTGGCGGCCGAACTGCTGCTCCGAGCCTGAACCGGTAGCCCTCACCGAGGGTCGCCACCACGCCACGATTCACTCTCCATGGCCTTGTCCGAGGCGCGTGGCACCACCGCTGCCGCCCCCGCGCCGTCGAGGTGTGGGTGCGCCGTGGCGCGTCCGCTCGCCCTAGATAGGGTGGGTTTCGTGCCCGGGTCGCTGGGTACCGGGCGAGGGTCGCGTTGCGGCAAACCAACACAGGCTGCGCAAGGCAGACGAAGACGGGAGTAGCAATGACGCACGAGAACGTAGGGACCGGATCGCAGGTCCCAGGCGACGGCACCACCGGGCATACCGGGTACCAGGGCGGATCGGAATGGACCTCCGCCGACCCGTACTCGACGCCGGCCACCAGCGGTGAGTCCATGACCACCACCGGGACCAGCACCGGATCCCTGTCGGGCACCGGTTCGATGAGCGACCAGAGCACCAAGCAGCAGGTCGCCGAGGGCGCCGAGTCAGTCAAGGAAGCCGCGGTGAGCGCCGCAGCCGACGTCAAGGAGACCGCCATGCAGCGTGGCGGCGATGTCGCGGCGGTCGCCAAGGACGAACTCGCCAGGGTCGCCGACGAGGCGCGCACCCAGGTCCGCAGCCTCTGGTCGCAGGCCAGCCACCAATTGGGCGAGCAGGCCAGCGCAGGCAGGCAGCAGCTCGCCGAGCTGCTGCACAGCCTCTCCGGCGAGCTGGGAGAGATGGCGTCGAAGTCAGAGCAGGGCGGCCCCCTCACCGCGCTCGCCCGCCAGGGCGCGTATCGCGGCGGGGAGCTGTCGCACTGGCTGAGCACCGCCGAGCCGTCCGACGTGATGGCAGAGATCCGCCGCTTCGCCCGACGCCGGCCGGTGCTATTCCTCGCCGGCGCGCTGGCTGCCGGCGTGGTCGTCGGGCGACTCAGCCGCGGGCTGATGGCGCAGGACTCGGTCGGATCGTCAGATTCCGGGCCGCGGCTGGCTGCCTCCCAGACGACTCCGGCGATTTCGTCTGGCTCCGGTCCGACGTACGCCGCCGGCGCGACCGCCGCGGCGGCGGGCGAGACCGTCGACCCGTACGCCGGGTACTCCACCGGCGTGCTGGGTGAGTCGACCGGGACGACGGGCGTCGCTGGCGGCCAGTACGGCTCGAGCGGGCTGACCGACGACCCCGCGTCGACCGGCGTCGGCGGTGACCGGTACGGCTCCGGCGACGACCAGTACGCCGCCGGCGGGCTGGACGACGACCGGACCGGCTCGACCGACACTGCGTGGGGCGGTTCGGGTGACACCGAGCCGGGGGTCCAGCGATGACGACCTCCGGTGAGGCGCCGCTGCCGACCCGCAGCACCCCGGTCCCGGCCACCGATCCGGCCCTCGCCGGATCCCCGGCACGGGCCGTGCCGGACCGGTCGATCGGCGAGGTGATGGGTGACATCAGCCGAGACCTCTCCACCCTGATGCGGCAGGAGGTCGCGCTCGCCCGGGCCGAGTTAAGCGACTCGGCGAGCAAGGCCGGCAAAGCGGCAGGCATGCTCGCCGGCGCCGCGGTGGCGGGCTTCCTGATGCTGTTGTTCCTCTCGCTCGCCCTGTGGTGGGCGTTGGGTACGGCGATCGGCTACGGCTGGTCCGCCCTCGTCGTCGGCCTGTTGTGGGCCGCCGTCGCCGCGGCCCTTGCCGTCACCGGACGCACGGAGATGAGCCGCGTACGCGGTCTGCCGAAGACCGCCGAAACCGTCAGCAAGATCCCGAACGCCCTGAAGGGCAACGAAGAGGAGAACCGATGACCAGCGATCCGAACCTGCTCAGGACGGAGATCGAGCAGACCAGGGCGAGCCTGTCCGACAACGTCGACGAGCTCGCCTACCAGGCCAACCCCGTCCACATGGCCCAGCGCCAGGTCTCGAAGGCGAAGGCCTTCGGAGGCCGGCTGCTGGATCGCATCCTCGGCGCCGCCGAGGACCTCAAGGACAGCGCCGTCGAGGCCGTCCACAGCACCGCGGAGGGCATCTCCGACAAGGCCTCCGACGTCGGACACGGCCTGTCGGACCTCCCCCAGAACGCCAAGCAGCAGGCACAGGGCAACCCGCTGGCGGCGGGGGCCGTCGCCTTCGGGATCGGCCTGCTGATCGCCTCGGCGTTCCCTGCCTCCCGCAAGGAGCAGGAGCTGGCCGGCGACCTCAAGGAGAAGGCCCGCCCGCTCACCGAGCAGGTCGGCGCCGCCGCCAAGGAGGTGGCGGATAACCTGGCCGAGCCGGCCAAGGAGGCTGTCGAATCCGTCAAGGAGACCGCCACCGACGCTGTCCAGACCGTCCAGGCCGAGGCCGGCGACGCCGCCGCCGAGGTGAAGGACACCGCCTCGGCGTCCGCGTCCCAGGTCTCTGACCAAGCCAGGGACACCGCCCGCCAGGCGACGGAGCAGTAGCGCGGCTGCGCCTTCTCGCAGTCTGCGGCTCCCCGGCTCCCGAGCCGGGGAGCCTTCTGCGTTCCGGCGTCGCTGCCCAGAGGGTCGAGGCGATGCCCCCGGTCAGGGCGCCCGGCAGCCCGGGGATAGGATCCTTCGGTGCCCGATGTAGCCGTCACCACGTTCGATCCCGCCCACGATGTCGACGCGATAGTCGCCTTCCTCGCCGCGAACTCCTATCCGTTCCACGTCCGGACGAAGATCGCCGAGGCCGACGCCCGCGAGCGGGTCGAGGCGGGCAGTTACTGGTCACAGGAGAGCATCGGCCACTGGGTCGAGGTGGACGGCGAGCGCGTCGGAATCGTTGTCCTGGAGGACGTCGAGGACATCGCGGACGGCGGCGCCCCTTTGTTCGACCTGCGGCTGGCCGAGGGCAGCCGCAGTCGAGGGCTCGGAGCTCCGGTGCTGCGGGCCTTCACCAGCCACGTCTTCGGCACCTACCCCGGGCTGCGCCGGATGGAGGGCCAGACCCGGCAGGACAACATCGCGATGCGGAAGGTCTTCGTCAGCTCCGGCTGGGTGAAGGAGGCCCACTACCGCGAGGCCTGGCCGGTCGACGGCGGCGAACCGGTGGCATCGGTGGCCTATGGGATCCTGCGGCGGGACTGGGAGAGCGGGACCACAACCCGGGTTGACTTCGACGACCTGCCGGGTTGATGCTCCGCGTCCGCCCTCGGCGGGCCTGACTGTGGCCTGGTCGCTCGGGTTCGCGGCAGGAGGTCACGTTCCCAGGTCGGGACCGAGCCCGAAGTAGCCGGGGTCGGCCAGGAAGCGGCGGTACAGGCTGACCGCGGCGAGGTCTTCCCAGCGGCGCGGGTGCAGCCCGGTCTCGTCGAGTTCGATGATGTGCGCCCCCGGCGTCGCGGCCAGGATCGGTGAATGGGTGGCGAGCAGCACCTGGACGCGGTCGTCCCGCAGAGCGGCGAGCTGGTTGGCCAGCCTGGCCTGGGACAGGAAGGAGAGCCCGGCTTCCGGTTCGTCCAGCACCAGGAACCCGCCGCGGCCGGTGAGGTGGGCCAGCTTCGTGTCGAGCAGTTCGTTGAACGCCTCGCCGTGCGAGCGCTCGTGGTACGGGCCGTCTGCGCCCGGGCGCTCCTCGAGGTAGGTCAACAGGCCGTGCATCGTCTCGGCGCGCAGGAAGTAGCCCCAGCGCGAGCGGCCGATGCCACGCACCAGCGTGAGGCGCTCGTGGAGTGAGGACTCGGTGGGGCGCAGGGATGGTCTGCGGTTCGTGCTGCCGCCCTCGGGGCTGAGCCCGTACGCCATCGCTATCGCCTCGACGATGGTGGACTTCCCGACGCCGTTCTCCCCGACCAGGACGGTGAGCTCGGTGAGTTGGAGCCCGTCGTGCACCAGCTGGGCGACCGGGGCCAGGGTGAACGGCCAGGCGGCGTCATCCCCCGGCTCGCCGACCACCTCCCGCACGGCGAGCGAGCTGAACGCTGTCACGCGGGCAAGCGTAGGGCCGCGTCCCGACAGGCCTGGATCCACGTTCCACCCGAGGTCCGTCTTGCCGTCGAGAAGGACGGCACCCGTCCCCATGCAGCCAACAGTGAGCCTGTCTCTGGAGTACGAGAGGGACACTCACCACTTGCGGTTGGACGCGCGGTGAGAACGCGTGCCGACACCTGGTCGGCTGTGCCACGGTGTCTGCCGTGGAGTTGTGGGCTGCCTTCGGCGGCGGCGTGGTGGCAGGCCTCGCCGTCGCGATGCCGCTGGGCGCGATAGCCGTGCTGCTGCTCGGCGAAGGGGTCGCCCGCGGCTTCGCGCGCGCCTGGCCGGCGGGTCTTGCGGTCGGCCTGGTGGACACGACCTACAGCGCGCTGGCGGTGGCGGCCGGAGCCGTCGCCGCGCCCATCATCGACGGCTGGGGACGCTGGCCCGCTGTCGTCGGGGGGGTCGCCCTGCTCGGCGTCGCTGGTTATGGGTTGTGGCGCGCCCGTCCGTCCCGCGGAGTCGATCCGGCCGCGTCGCCCCCCCGGGGCGGCGGCCGCCCGGTGTCTTATACACATCAGACGCAGCC
>JAEZGC010000168.1 GCA_023437345.1 Actinomycetes bacterium | reverse complement strand
GCCCCCCAGGTGACGGCTATCGAGTCCAGCCCGGCCGCCCTGGCCGCCTCGACGTCGACCACGGCGTCTCCGACGTAGACCGCTGCGCCGACGGCGCCGCCCAGCCGCTGCAGCGCGAGCAGGATCGGCTCGGGGTTCGGCTTGTGGAGCTCGGTGTCCTCCATCGCCACGGTGACCGGCAGGTCCACCCCGGCCAGCTGCAGCGTCTCCTCTGCCGCGTCCCGCCCCTTCGAGGTCGCGATCCCGACCCGGATCCCTGCCCGTGCCAGGTCCGCCACCAGCTCGGCGACCCCCGGGTAGCCGGTGATCAGCCGCGGCGCGTTGGCACGGTTCCAGGTGCGGTAGGTGTCCACCAACTCGGCGGCCTGCGAGGGCCAGTACTCGCCAAAGGTGGCCCACAGCGTCCGTCCGATCCAGGTCTTCACCTCCGCCGGATCCGGACTGTGGCCGATCACGTTATTCAACGCGTGATCATAAGACGCCATAATGAGGGCGACAGTGTCGGCTACCGTCCCGTCCAGATCGAACAGGACGCAGGGCCAGCGGGCGGCTACCACCCTGTCACCATAGGGGAACAGTCCGGGGGGAGAACGACGTGGAAACCAATGGCAAGCCGCGGGGTCGAAGGCCTGGGAACTCCGACACGCGGCACTCGATCCTTACCGCAGCCCTCGGCCTGTTCTCGCGCTTCGGCTATGACAAGGTGTCGCTGCGGGCGGTGGCCCGCGAGGCGGACGTCGACCCCGCCCTGATCCACCACTACTTCGACTCCAAAGCCGACCTGTTCACCCGGGCCGTGCTGGACATCGAACTCAACGCCGAGGCCATGCTGCAGCGGATCATGGACGGCCCCACCGACGAGATCGGGGCGCGGGCCGTCCGCGAGTTCGCCACCGCCTGGAAGTCGCCCGGCGCCAGGGACCGCTTCACCGCGATGTTCCGGGCCTCGGTCAGCGACGAGGGTGCCCGTCGTCCGCTCGTGGAGTTCCTGAACCGCGAGATCTTCATGAAGATCGCCTCCGCCCACGGCCACCGCAACGCCGCCGCGCGGGCGAACCTTGCCGTCTCGGCCATGCTCGGTCTGGTGATGGGACGCGACATCCTTGAGATCTCGTCGCTGACCTCGATGAAGGACGAGGAGCTCGTGCGGGGCATGGGCCCGGCCCTGCAGCAGTATCTGGTTGCCCAGTGGTGAGGGCTGCTGCGGACGTCGTCAGCGCGGGTTGACGCGGGCCGGCAGGGTGCCCTGACCCGGTACCGACGCTGGCTAAGCTTGCGGCACCAGGTCAGGGAGGTGGCATGTCGGAACCGGTGCAGCAGCGCGACCCGCACCCGACGCCGTCCGCCGACCCCGACGTCGCGCCGGTGACCGGACACGTCGATGAATCGGCCGAGTCGGCCGTCGCGGTGACCGGGCCGGACGGCCAACATCCCGCAGCCGCGGCGATAGCCACCTGGTCGGCCCCCGATCCGGCCGCCGAGCGGGCAGTGCCGCTGAGCCCGCGCACCCAGGAGCCGACCCGGCTGGCGTCGATCTGGATTGCCACGGTGGCGAGCTACCTGGCCGTCGCCGTGGTGGGCGCCGCCACCCTGTCGGTCTACTGGGACGCCGTCGACAGGTTCGCCCAGGCGTCCTGGCTGATGGGCCAGTTCGAGACCGAGCCCGGCTCGCTGGGACGGGTGCTGCTGGCGGTAGCCGTCACCGCGATCACCCTGGTGGTGGGCACCTTGTCGGCGATCACCGGCTACTACGCCTACGACGGCCGCCGCTGGACGCGCTGGTTCGGCCTGGTCGCGTTCGGCGCCTCACTGCTGGCGCTGATGCTCAACCCGCTGGCCTGGGCGGTGCCGGTGCTGGCCGGGTTGGCCGCCGCCGCCTTGTGGCTGCCCCCGTCGGGTCGCTACTTCGCGGCCTGGCAGGCAGTCCGCCGGCATGACCCGGTCTTCTCGCCACCGCCCGAGCAGGTCGCGTACGGCCCCTTGCCGCGCTACCGCTGACCCCCGCTACGGTGGCGGCGTGGCCACTATCGACAGGTTCCTCAAGTCGCTCGGCAACGCCGTCCTGCGGGAGGCGTCCCGGGCGCTCCGGACGGCCTCGCGGCCGAGGGCTCGCCGCCGGGAGCCGGCGCCCCCGCCTTCCGGCTATCCCGGCGACTTCACCGGGGTCCCGGCCCTGGCCTACCAGCCCGAGGTGGATGCCGACGCCGACCCCGGCGAGGTGGTGTGGGCCTGGGTGCCGTACGAGGAGGATCACAGCCGCGGCAAGGACCGTCCGGTGCTGGTGATCGGACGGGACGGGCCGTGGCTGCTGGCGCTGCCGATGACCTCCCAGGACCACGACCGGGACGCCCGCCAGGAGGCGGAGGAGGGGCGCTACTGGTGCGACATCGGCACCGGGGACTGGGACCGCGAGGGCAGACCAAGCGAGGTGCGGGTGAACCGGATCCTGCGGATCGACCCGGCCGCGGTCCGTCGGATCTCGGCCCGGCTCGCCCGGCCCCGCTTCGACGAGGTGGCCCGCGAGGTGCTGCGGCACTACACCTGAGCTGCCCCGGCCGGCGGGTGCCGGGGCGACCGCCCGGCCACGTGGCCCGCTGCTGCGCCGGCTGTCGGGTCGCCGGCAATGTCGGGACGCAGACGCGCCTGGGCCCGGCGGTGGACGAGAGCTCGCCCGCCGCCGGGCCCAGGTGACTAAGTGCTACAGCGTGATCAGCGGGCGCGGATGTTGGTCGCCTGCATGCCGCGCTGGCCGCGCTCGGTGTCGAATTCGACCTGCTGGCCCTCGAAGAGGTCGCGGCGACCGGTACCGGCGATAGCGCTGAAGTGCGCGAAGACGTCGGCGCCCCCGTCATCGGGAGCAATGAAGCCGTAGCCCTTCTCGGAGTTGAACCATTTGACAGTGCCAGTGGCCATGTCGGTATTCCTTCTTCATTCGTGGCAGGGAGTGTCCCGGCCGGTGTGTCCACGTCGGCGACGCCGGCGTGAGGGTTGGGGTGGTGGGCCGGTTACGCCGGCCGGGCGGGGCCTGCCGACACGACACCGGGCCGCGGCCGAGTGGCTGACGAGCGGTGGAGCAAGAGCAAGGACACGAAGTATCTGTTTCTACGTGACGGACAAGGCGGGTGGCGCCGAGGCGCCGGTGGCGGACCATCCCTGGACCACCGGGGTGTGAGAGGACGGGCCGCGTCCGATCGGACCCCGAGGGGTGTGCGGAGGTAAGACACCTGCCGCGAGCTGCCAATCTAGCAGACCGCTCCCAACCCGGTTTCTGTAACAGGGCGGCGGGGACAATTGCGTAGCTGGCGGTCTGGGCGTGGCCGGGGCGGGACTGGGTACTGTCCCCATTGCTGGTTGGACGTTTCCGCCCTGGATAACTGCTGCCGGAGCCGGCGGAAAGCGACAACCACATGACCCAGGATTCGCTGCTCTCGGCGCCTCCCCGTTCCCGCAGGGACGCGGTACGGGCGGGCTTGGCCGATCGGACGCAGAGCTTCACTGCCCTCTCGCAGGCGGTCCGCACCGCAGGGCTGAACACCCGCACCCGGTGGTTCTACCTGGCGCTGTTCACCGGCCTGGTGGCGGCGTTGGCGGGAGCCCTGACCGGCGTGGTGCTGCTCCAGGACTCCTGGTTCCAGCTGCTGATCGCCGCAGCCCTCGGCGTGATCTTCACCCAGTTCGCCTTCCTCGGCCACGAGGCGTCCCACCGCCAGGTGCTCGCGTCCGGCCGGGCCAATGACAGGTTCGGACGGGTGCTGGCCAATCTGTTCGTGGGGATCAGCTACTCGTGGTGGATGAACAAGCACAGCCGCCACCACGGCAACCCGAACAAGGTTGGCAAGGATCCCGACATCGCGCTGGGTACCGTCGCGTTCCGTACCGAGGACGCGGAGAGCACCACGGGGCTGCGCGCCTGGGTGGTGCGCCGGCAGGGCTGGCTGTTCTTCCCGCTGCTGCTGCTCGCCGGGATCGACCTTCACCAGGCGTCCTTCCGTGGGCTGTTCGGGCGGGGCCGCATCGAGGGCAGGGCGCTGGAGTTCGTGCTGCTCGGGGCACGCAGCGTGATCTACCTCGGCCTGCTGTTCTGGTTGCTGCCGGTCGGGATGGCGTTCGCCTTCCTCGGCGTCCAGCTGGCCGTGTTCGGGTTCTACATGGGGGCGAGCTTCGCCCCCAACCACATCGGCATGCCGGTGGTGCCCGCCGACGCGAAGCTCGGCTTCCTCGACAAGCAGGTGCTCACGTCCCGCAATGTCTCGGGCGGCTGGTGGATGACCGTGCTGATGGGTGGCCTGAACTACCAGATCGAGCACCACCTGTTCCCGAGCATGCCGCGCCCGCACCTCAGCCGGGCACGCCGCCTGGTGCGCCAGCACTGCCGCGAGCACGGTGTGCCCTACACCGAGACCTCTCTGGTGCGGGCGCTCGGCATCGTGGTTCGGCACATGAACCAGGTCGGGCTCTCGGCACCTATCGACTTCCGCTGCCCCACCATGGTCCAGCTCGAACGCCGCTGACCTGACCGGACGGGAGCGCGCCGCGGGCCCTGGTCCGGCGCGGTCGGTAGCGGTCCCCGACGCGCTACCGCGCGGCGGCCGGCTCGGGCCTGGCGACCGGGGCGACCAGGAGCGCGAGGACGGAGACCGCGCCAACCAGCAGCAGCGCGCGCAGCACCCCGAAGTGGTCGCCGATCAGCCCCAGCACCGGCGGCCCGGCCAGGAAGGCGAGGTAGCCGATGGTGGCCACCACGCTGATCCGCAGCGGGGCGCGCGCGGGGTCGTCGGCAGCTGCCGCCATCCCGACCGGGGAGCCGAGGCTCGCCCCGACCCCCCAGACCGCGGCCCCGACGAAGGCGCCCACCGGGTTGCCGAAGACGACCAGCAGGCAGCCGGCGACGGCGGCGCCGAACATCACCCGCAGCACCGGCACCCGCCCGTACCGGTTCAGCAGGCCGGTGCCGACGATCCGGCCGGCGGTCATGAAGGACAGGAACACTGCCAACGCGACCACGCCGAGCGCGTTGTCGACCTTGTGGCCGTCGACGAAGGCGACGGCCAGCCAGTCGTTGGCGGTGCCCTCGGCGAAGGCGGCGGCGAGTACCACCAGCCCGATCAGCAGGGTGCGCGGCTCCAGCCAGGCCGACCGGGCCCGGGGCGCGGCGGCGGTGTCGGCCGGGGCGTCGTCGAAGGCGGGCAGGAACTGTGAGGTCCCCCACCAGCCGGCGAGCGCACAGGCCAGGGCCGCAGCCCCGACGTGCACCGGGATCGGCACCTTCAGCCAGGTCATCGCCGCCCCGACCAGCGCCGCCACCACGGTGCCGCCACTGAAGGCGGCGTGGAACCAGGGCATGATCGCCTTGTCGAGGGCCCGCTCGACGATGGTGCCCTCAAGGTTCTGGGCGACGTCCCAGATCCCGCTGCCCAGGCCGAGCAGGAAGAGCCCTGGCATCACCCAGTAGACCGGGAGCCCTGCCTGGACAGCCAGCGCGGCGAGCACGATGC
The DNA here is from genome assembly GCA_023437345.1 of Actinomycetes bacterium. Lineage (GTDB taxonomy): Bacteria > Actinomycetota > Actinomycetes > Propionibacteriales > Propionibacteriaceae > Propionicimonas. Next base: position 457 of record JAEZGC010000168.1, on the reverse strand, counting down.
CGGGCAGCGCCAACGCCATCCCGAGGCGCACTGTCGCGCCGGCACCGATCCGGTGCGCAATCCGTCCGGCCGCCGGCAGGCCCAGCACCGACCCGGCCGAGACCGCCAGCAGGAGGATGCTGAGGCTGCCCGGGGTGAGCGCGAGGACGTCCTTCACGTCGGGCACCCGCGCCATCCAGGTCGCGAACGCGAACCCGTTGGCGCCGAACACGACCAGGTCGCCGTTGCGGGCGGCGCGAACCCGTCTGGGGTCTAGCTCGGTGAGGGTCATCTGGTCCTTTTCGGGCGGCCGCGGGGGTGGGCTCCGACCTGTCAGGCTAGCCCACCCCGCGCTGCTCAACCTCCACCCAAGGCGGGGCCGACCCGGCGTCCGGCTCGGGTGGGGACCGGCTGAACGTCAGCGCAGATCGGCTGCCAGGAGACCGTGCAGCGGCGGCGACCACAGGTCGGTGCCGGG
>JAEZGC010000146.1 GCA_023437345.1 Actinomycetes bacterium | reverse complement strand
GGCCTGCACCTGCTGCGCCGCAACAACTGGGAGTGGCCCCGCACGCCCGTCCCCGACGAGCCCGAGTACGAGTTGGTGGACGAACCCCGCTGAGCGACGCATCCTTCGCACACGGGTCCGCACACGGGGACGGTTCCCTGGCACAGCGGAACCGTCCCCGTGAGCGGAGGAACCGTCCCCGCGTGTCAGGTGAGCGGTGTCGCTGAGCCCAGGCTGTCGCGGACCTGCTTGCGGAGCACCTTGCCGAGCATCGAGCGCGGCAGGTCGTCCATCAGGTAGAACTCGCGCGGCACCTTGTAGCCGGCGAGCCGGTCGCGGCAGAAGGCGCGCAGCCCGGCAGCGTCCAGCTGCTCGCCGTCCTGCGCCAGGACGGCGGCGACCACCCGCTCGCCCCCGGTCTCGGCGGGCAGACCGACCACCGCGGCGTCCGCCACGCCCGGGTGGGAGCGCAGCACCAGTTCGACCTCGGACGGGGCCACGTTGAAGCCGCCGGTGATGATCAGCTCCTTGGCCCGGTCGACGATAGTGGTGAAGCCGTCGGGGTCCACGGTCACTATGTCGCCGGTGCGCAGCCACCCGCCGGGCAGCAGCGTCCGCTCGGTCTCGGCCGGATTGTTCCAGTACCCCTGGAACACCTGGGGGCCCTTGATCAGCAGCTCGCCGCGCTCGCCCTGGGCCACCTCGCGGGTCGGATCGTCGGTGTCGACCACCTTCATCCAGGTGGACGGGAACGGTATCCCGATGGTCCCGGTCCGCCGCGACGGGTGGAACGGGTTGCCCAGGCACACCGGGGAGGCCTCGGTCATCCCGTAGCCCTCCACCAGCAGCCCACCGGACACGCTCTCCCACAGTTCGACGGTGGAGTCGGGAAGGTTCATCGCCCCGGAGATGCAGTACCTGGCCGAGCTCAGGTCGACCTTCTTCTCGATAGCCTTGCGGGCGGTCGCCTCGTAGATCGGCGGGACTGCGCAGTACACGGTCGGCGGCGTCTTGCGGGCCGCGTCGACCACCATGTCGGCGTCGAAGGACGGGAACAGCACCAGCCGGCCCTGCTTGAGGATGCCGTAGGTGAGAAACAGCGTCATCCCGAAGGCGTGGAACATCGGCAGGATCGCGTAGAACACCTCGGAGCGGTACCGCGCGCCGTGCATCCACGCCTCGCCCTGCCGCGCGTTGGCGAACAGGTTGGAGTGGGTGAGCATCGCTCCCTTGGGCTGGCCGGTGGTGCCCGAGGTGTACTGGATCACCGCCAGGTCGTCGACTGCCGGACGGGGGTGCGCCGCGTCGATCGGCGGCGCCGCCATCAGCTGCTCCCAGCTCATCGTGCCGGGCGCCGGCTGGGTGAGCCGGTTGCGGGTGGCCCGCAGCGACGGGATCGGCAGGCTGAGCGCGAGCCGCTTCACGGTCGGGAACGCCTTGAGCAGGTTCACCGCCACTATCTGGTCGAGCGCGATGTCTGACGGCTGCTGCCGCAGCTTGGCGACCGCAGCGTCCCAGGCGATCACCACCCGGGCGGCGTGGTCCTCGAACATGTGCCGCAGTTCCCGGGCCGTGTAGAGCGGGTTGTGCTCCACCACTATCGCGCCGAGTCGCAGCACCGCGTAGAACGCGACCACGTGCTGGGGGCAGTTCGGCAGGATCAACGCCACCCGGTCACCGGCGCGGACCCCGAGGCGGCGCAGCCCTTCGGCTGCCCTGCTGATCTGGTCGCCCAGTTCGGCGTAACTGGTGGTGCGTCCGAAGAAGTCGGTGGCGATCGCCGGGCCGGCCTCGGCGACTGAGCGCTCATAGAGCGCGACCAGCGACTCGGTCGGGGCCTCGATCTCGGCGGGGACCCCGGGCTGGTAGTAGCGGACCCAGGGCGCGGACGGGTGCACGTCGGTGCTCATGGCCCCATCCTGCACCGTCGGCCGACCGCCGCGCAGCGCAACCTACGCACCCGTAGCTGTCAGAGACCGGCTGACTGGACGGTTTCTGCCGTCCTCGCCGGCAGCACTCCACTCAAGCCGTGGAGATCGGCTGACTGGACGGTTCCTGCCGTCCTCGGCGGCAGCACTCCACCGAAGCCGGCGTGACTGGGCGGCCGGGGGGTCGGACCGGGCGGCTAGCATGAGCCGCCGGAAGGAGTCCGGATGGCACAGCGCTGCGGCTGGGTGGGCGCCGACCCGCTCTACATCGCCTACCACGACCAGGAGTGGGGCGTCCCTGAGCGGGACGCGAAGGCGCTGTACGCCAAGCTCGTGCTCGACGGCTTCCAGGCCGGTCTGGCCTGGATCACCATCCTGCGCAAGCGTGAGGCGTTCCGGCACGCCTTCGACGGGCTCGACCCCGACCGGATCGCAGGCTGGGGCGAGGACGACGTCAGCCGCTGCCTGGCCGACCCCGGCATCGTGCGCCACCGCGGCAAGATCGAGGCGGCGATCGGCAACGCGAGGGCCTGGCAGCGGATCGAGGCCGACACCGGGTTCAGCGAGTTCCTGTGGCGGTTCGTGGACGGCGTCCCCGTCCAGAACCGCCCCCGCAGCCTCGCCGAGATCCCCGCGCAGACCCCCATCTCGCTCGCCCTGTCGAAGGAGCTCAAGCGGGCCGGCTTCAGGTTCTGCGGGCCCACCATCGTCTACGCCTTCATGCAGGCGGTAGGCATGGTGAACGACCACGTCATCGACTGCCCGCGCCACGACGAGGTGGCGGCGCTGGGCGTGCCGCGGTGAGCCGCCGGCAGGGACTGCCGGCCTGGTTGTCGCCGGTCTGGCTCGTGCTGGCAGCCATCGTGTCGGTGCAGTTCGGCGCCGCGATAGCGAAGTCGGTCTTCGGCAGCGTCGACCCGACCGCTATCGCGTGGCTGCGGATGGCGTTTGCGGCGCTGGTCTTCCTCGCCATCGCCCGGCCCCGGTTCGCCGGCCGGGGCTGGGCCGAGTGGCGGGTCGCGCTGGGCTACGGCGTGTGCCTGGCGGTGATGAACTGGTCGATCTACCAGAGCTTCGCCAGGATCCCGCTCGGGCTGGCCGTCACCATCGAGTTCCTCGGTCCGCTGGCGGTGGCGGTGGCCACCTCCCGCCGGCTCCGCGACCTGCTGTGGGCGATCCTTGCCGCCGCGGGCGTCGTGCTGCTGGGCTGGTCACCTGCCCCGCTGGACCCGGTCGGTGTCGGCTTCGCCCTGCTCGCCGGCGCCGCGTGGGCGGGCTACATCCTGCTGTCGGGTCCGGTCGCCCGCCGCTGGTCGGGGCTCACCGGTGCGACGGTGGGCAGCCTGGTCGGGGCGCTGGGCTGGGCGGTGCCGGGGATCATTGCCGGCGGTGCGGCGCTGCTCGAGCCATGGGTGCTGCTGGTCGGCCTCGGCGTCGGCGTGCTGTCGTCCACCATCCCCTACGGCCTCGAGCTCGTCGCCCGCCGCCGGATCCCGTCCGGCACGTTCTCGGTCCTGATGAGCCTCGAGCCCGCGGTGGCGGCACTGTCGGCGCTGCTGGTGCTGGGCGAACTGCTGTCGCCGGTCGAGGTGGTGGCGATGGCCTGCGTGATAGTGGCCAGCGTCGGCGCCACCCGCACCATGCGGCGGCTGCCCGAGGGCGGCTAGACCGTCGGCGCAGTCGGCAGCACGGGCCCGCGGTAGCCGGCCTCGCCGAGCGCCTGCAGGCTGCGCTGCAGCAGCACGCGCTTGACCGCCCAGTGCTGGTTGGGGGCGGTCTTGGCGACCAGCCGCAGGATCGTGCCCGTGGCGCTCACCGAGTCGACCCCGACCACCGCCGGCTTGTCGAGCAGGACGTCGGCGAACTCACCCTCGGCGTCGATGCTGTCGGCTACCCGGCGCAGGATTTCGAGGGCGCGGACCGCGTCCTCGTCGTTGCCGATCGGGACGTCGGCGATGGCCGTCGACCAGCCCTGGGTCAGGTTGCCGATCCGCTGGATCTCGCCGTTGCGGATGTACCAGACCTGCCCGCCGGCATCACGCAGCCGGGTGACCCGCAGGCCGACCTCCTCGACGGTCCCGGTCACCTCGCCGGTGTCGACAGTGTCGCCGACGCCGTACTGGTCCTCCATGATCATGAAGATCCCCGACAGGAAGTCCTTGACCACCGACTGCGCCCCGAAGCCGAGCGCCACGCCGCCGACACCGGCGGTGGCCAGCAGGGGCGCCAGCGGCACGTCGACGATGGCCAGGATGGTGAGGACGGCGACGGTGACGATGGTGACGGCGCTGATGCTGCGCAGCAGCGAGCCCATCGTGGCGGTGCGCTGCTCGTAGCGGGCCTGGCTGGCGCCGGTGACGGCGGCCAGCAGGCGTCCGGCGGGGTTGGCGCTGGCCCGGTGGGCCTTCGCCCGCTCGAGGGCGCGACGGGTGCCGAGCCGGATGGCGCGCACCACCAGCCAGCGCAGGATCACCGCGATCAGTACGACCAGGGCGATCAGCCCGGCCTTCTCGATCCAGCCCTCGGGGATGATCATGGGGTCCATTCTTGCCCGGTCTGCCGGACGCAGCCGCGAGGCGGGGCCGCCGGTCAGGCCTTCGCGTCCGCCAGGCTGCCCTTGATGCCGCCCTTGGGGGAGCCGACGCTGCACACCAGCCGGTGGTCGGCGATCTTCGTCCACAACCCGGCGTCGGCGATGAAGTAGGCGTACTCGTACCTGGAGGCGGTGGCGGCCCGCCCGACGAACTTCTTGAACTCCGCCACGCACACGCTGTTCACCAGCTTGGCCAGTTCCTTGGCGCTGGGCGCCTTGGCCGACTTGACCACCCGCTCGGCGTACACCTCGTAGTGGTGCTCCTGCTTGCAGGGGACGACCTTGACGTCGAGGACGGGGACGTCCTGCGGCCCGGTGCACTGGCCGACGTCGGGGAAGATCCGGGAGTCGTCGCGGGCGCTGCCGGTGAGGGAGCCGTCGGGCGAGCCCAGCAGGCAGCTGATCCGGCGCAGGCTGGCGTCGTCCCAGCTGATCTGGTCGGGGGCGAGGTAGGCCGAGGAGTAGCGGCTGTAGGCAGGCTCGACGCCGACGAACTCCTCGAACGCCGGCAGGCAGCGGTTGTTGGCGATCACCCGCATCGTGGTGGGGCTCGGCAGTTCGTCACCCTGCAGCGGGATGACGGCGAACACCTCCCAGGCGTGCTCGTCGTCGCAGTCGACGGGATCGATGGCTGTGGTGCCGCTGACCGTGGCGTCCAGCGGACCGGTGCACTCACCGGCCATCAGCTGGCGCGGTGGCGGGCTGGCGGTCGCGGCGGTCGGTTCGTCAGGGGACGACGAAGCCGGCGAGGGGCCCGGGTCGGCTGTGCAGCCGGTGAGAGCCACCAGTGTCGTGACCGCGGCCAGCAGTCGCTTCAGCATGGGATCCCTTCGACAACCGACCTCCCATGCTAACCGGCCACCCAACCCCGCCGCCGGGCCGCCTTGGCGACGCGTCGCGGCCACGGGGTGCGGCTGAACCAGCCCAGCACGCTGGCCAGCGCCACCCGGCGCGAGGGCATGAACCAGTGGAACAACACCCACCGCATCAGCCAGGACGGCCACCCGATCATCGGACGGCCGTAGAGCTCGCCCGCGCCGCGTCCGACACCGAGGCTGGCGGCCCGTCCAAGCCCGCCGAAGCTGAACGGCACCGGCGCCCGGCCGGAAACCACCCTTGCGATGTTGTCGCCGAGCTGCTTGCCGTGGGAGATCGCCCACAGCGCGTCGGAGCGGCACGGGCCACTGCCGTCGGGGTGGGGGACCGCTGCGGCATCCCCGCCGGCCCACACGTTCGCGACAGCGGTCCGGAGGAAGGCGTCGGTGACCAGCCTGCCGCGGGCGTCCTGCGGCAGGGCCTCGGTGCCGGCGAGTCTGACCACGTCCTGGCCCAGGGCCGAGAGCACAGTCGCAGAGGGCACGAGCGTGCCGTCGTCCAGTTCCGCGCCCTCGGCGGTGACCCTGGCGAGGCGGTGCCGGTAGCGGACCTCGATGCCGGCGGCGGCCACCTGCTCGGCTGCGTAGTCGCCGACCCTGGCCGGCAGGTCGGCGACCAGCCGGTCGTGGGAGTGCACCAGGACGACGCGCGGCAGGCCGTCCGAGCCGGCGCCGGCGAGTCCGGGGCGGGCCGACACCTCGTCGCGCAGCCGGGCCAGCAGCGCGGCCGCCATCTCGGTGCCCGCCAGCCCGCCGCCCGCCACCACGGCGGTCAGC
>JAEZGC010000298.1 GCA_023437345.1 Actinomycetes bacterium | reverse complement strand
AGGGAAGCGCGCTACCACTGCGCCAGCCGCCCGAGGTGGAGACGGGATTTGAACCCGTGTACACGGATTTGCAGTCCGTTGCCTCGCCTCTCGGCCACTCCACCGGCAAGAGCCGGTCTCGCTGTCGGATTGTGAGACCTTCTCCGAGCGGACGACGGGATTCGAACCCGCGACCCTCACCTTGGCAAGGTGATGCTCTACCAACTGAGCCACGTCCGCGTACCTTGCCCGGTATCCCGGTTTCAGGCGCAACGACAACCATACCTAGGACGTTTCCGCGCCGCAAACCGGGCCGGGGCACCCCCACGGGCCGCGTCACAACCGATATGACGGACGCCGTCGACTCCGCTATCGTTGTCCATCGCGGGCGATTGGCGCAGTGGTAGCGCGCTTCGTTCACACCGAAGAGGTCACTGGTTCGAACCCAGTATCGCCCACCGCAACATCCCGTTTCCGGGACACCTCTCCCCACCTCCACGGCTTGGACATCGCCCCGCCGCGGGTCAGGACGCCCGCCTCCCGGCCCGCCGCACCCCCACCCAGATCAGGGCGACGCAGACCAGCAGCCCGGCCACCGCCGGCGCGACCACCGCGAGCCCGGCCTGCCCTGCCTCAAGGACGCTCCAGGTCACCTTCATGACCGCGATCAGGACGAGGACACTCAGCCCCACGAGCAGGTTGCGGCGCCACAGGGCCGCGGCGAGGGCGGCGAGCGTGATCGGGACCAGGGCGCTCGTCACCAGCTTCTCGACGGTCCAGGCGCCGGTCAGGTAGTCCATCTCCATCTTGAGGAACGCGGCCACCAGCGGATCGGGCTGGGCCGGCTCCGGGAACCAGAACATGCTCGTGGCCAGCAGGAACACGGTGGCGAAGATGCCCGCCATGCTGCGCCGGTAGGCCGCCAACGCGAACGGGACGAGGAAGAGTGGCCGGATGTACCAGCTCGCCACGTTGTGGTGACGGGCGAAGGCCCAGTCGAAGAATCCAGGCACCGTGGCCATCGCGATCACGAGCCCGACGGTGAGCGCGCCTAACAGCAGCGCGAGCCGGCGATCCAGGGCGGAGCTGCCCGGACCTCCGGACTGGTGCTCAGTCATGGTCGGCCCCGCGCGATCCGGTCAGGAACCCGTCGCTGTAGAGCTCGAGCACCGTCCTGCCCAGCCGCTCGTAGGCTACCGGGTCGGTCAGGTCGGACGCGCCGAGGTGGCGGGCGAGCTGGGGGGCGAAGACGAGGGTTGCCAGCGACTGCGCGACCAGCACCGCGGTCCGCGCCACCGGGTCCGTCGTGCCGGTGATCGCCCCGGACGCCTGGCCGGCCGCCAGCATCGCGGTGGTGTGCTCGACCAGCACGTCGAACCACTGGTCGGCCAGGTCGCCGCCCTCGCTCATCGCTCGCGACAGGTAGGCCAGCTGACCCGCCACTTCAGGATGCTCGATGAGGTAGCCGGCCAGCCGCGGACCGTGACCGCCGGCGATCAGCGCGAGCTTCTCCCCCGACGCGCTCGCCAGCAGCTGGCGGTCACAGGCCAGCCGCAGCTCATGCTTGCTGCCGAAGTGGTGGATGACGAGCCCGGGCGACACGCCGGCCCGCGCGGCGATGGCTCGCACGGTCGCCTGCGCGAAGCCCTCCTGCGCGAACACCTCGATGGCGGCGTCGCGAATCCGGGCCGCCGCGGTGAGATCAGTTGAACTCATGTTCAACATACTAAACATGTGTTCAAACGGCTGCAACGCCGGCACCTCACGAACGGCAGCGGGGTGCCCGAGACGGGTCGGTTATGCGTGGTGTGCGATACTTGACCCAGGTCGCGGCAGTCGCGACCCCGCATCGCACCACTAACCCGCGCCGCGCCAGCCTCTGTGCCGCAGCTGCAGCCGGACCTGGACCGTGGTGACCCGTACTCCAAGAGAGCAGTCAGTCTTGTCCCGACCCGATCCCGCCACGCCGTCGTTCACCGCGCTCGGCGTCCCCGCCGTCCTCGCGGCGTCGCTGGCGCAGCGCGCCATCACCGCGCCGTTCCCGATCCAGACCGCCACGCTTCCCGACACCCTGCTCGGCAGCGACGTCCTCGGCCGGGGGCGCACCGGCTCCGGCAAGACGCTGGCGTTCGCGCTGCCACTGGTCGCCCGCCTGGCCCGGCTCACCGGGACCGGCGACACCATTCAGGGCCGCACCCGGCCCGGCCACCCCCGCGGCCTCGTCCTCGCCCCGACCCGCGAACTGGCCAACCAGATCCTGCAGACCATCGCGCCGCTGGCCCAGGCCGCCGGACTCACCGCGACCACCATCTTCGGCGGGGTCAACCAGCGCCCGCAGGTGCAACACCTGCGGCGCGGGGTGGACATCGTGGTGGCCACCCCCGGCCGCCTCGAGGACCTGATGGCCCAGGGCGAGGCCCACCTCTCCGACGTCGCCGTCACAGTGATCGACGAAGCCGACCACATGGCCGACCTCGGGTTCCTGCCCGGCGTCACCCGGATCCTCAGCGCCACCCCCCAGGCCGGGCAGCGGATGCTGTTCTCGGCCACTCTCGACAACGGCGTCGACAAGCTGGTGCGGCGGTTCCTGAGCAACCCGGTCCAGCACAGCGTCGACAGCGAGCAGTCGCCGGTCGCCGCGATGACCCACCACGTCTTCCTGGTCGCCGACGCGGCGGGCAAGCGCCAGGTGGTCCGCACCCTCGCCAGCGGCGAGTCCCGCCGGCTGCTGTTCACCCGCACCAAGCACCAGGCGCGCAAGCTGGCACGCGAGCTCACTGCGGACGGCATCCCGGCAGTCGAACTGCACGGCAACCTCTCGCAGAACGCCAGGGAGCGGGGCCTCAAGGCGTTCGCCACCGGCGAGGTGCGGGTCATGGTGGCCACCGACATCGCCGCCCGCGGCATCCACGTCGATGACGTCGACCTGGTCGTCCACGTCGACCCGCCGGCCGAGCACAAGGCCTACCTGCACCGCTCCGGACGGACGGCGCGCGCCGGTCAGGCCGGTGACGTCGCCACGTTGGTGCTGCCCGAGCAGCGCCGCGACTTCCAGGTCCTCGCCCGGGCCGCGAAGATCACCGCCCAGCCCGCCCCCGTGCTGCCCGGCGACCCCGCCCTGCTCGCCCTCGTCGGCGACCCTGCCGACCGCGTCGATCCGGGATCGGCACCCGCTGCCGCGGCAGTGCGGAGC
>JAEZGC010000296.1 GCA_023437345.1 Actinomycetes bacterium | reverse complement strand
GCCGCGGTGATCGCGCTGGCCGGGGCCGGCCACAACCAGTACCCGCCGGGGGACGGGATCGAAGACCTGCGGCAGGCGATCGCCGACCACCAGCACCGGCACTACGGGCTCACGGTGGACGCCGCGGACGTGCTTGTCACCACCGGCGCCACCGGGGCGCTGGCCGCAGCGATCCTCGCGCTCGCCGGGCCGGGCGACGAGGTGATCACGCTCGAACCGTTCTACGACTCGTATGCCGCGGTGATCGCGCTGGCCGGGGCCGGCCACGTGCCGGTAGGGCTGGTCGCCGGGCCGGACGGGTTCCGGCTGGACGCCGCCGCACTGCGGGCCGCGGTCTCACCGCGCACCCGGCTGCTGCTGATCAACTCCCCGCACAACCCGACCGGCACCGTGCTCGATGCGGCCGAACTCGCGGTGATCGCACAGGTGGCCACCGCAGCCGACGCGGTGGTGCTGACCGACGAGGTGTACGAACACCTCACGTACGGCGGGGCGGTCCACCGTCCGCTGGCCACCCTGCCAGGGATGGCCGAGCGCACCCTCACCGTCTCCTCGGCCGGCAAGACGTTCTCGTTCACGGGCTGGAAGATCGGCTGGCTGCACGGCCCGGCGCCGCTGGTGGCCGCGGTGCGGACTGTGCAGCAGTTCCTCACCTACGCCTCCGGCGCCCCGTTCCAGCCGGCGATCGCCACCGCGCTCGGCGACGACGAGCCGCCACGCCGGCTGGCAGCATCCCTTGCCGAGCGCCGCGACCTGCTCTGCGCCGGACTGGCGGCCGCAGGGTTCGGCGTGACGGTGCCGCAGGGCACCTACTTCGTGGTCGCGGACGGCGCCCCGCTCGGCTTCCCCGACGGCACCGAGCTGTGCCGGCTGCTGCCCGGGCTCGCTGGGGTGGTGGCGATCCCGTTGACCGCGTTCTGCCGGCCCGGCTCGGCGACCCACCGGGCGGTCGGGTCGGCGGTCCGGTTCACTTTCGTAAAGCGCCCCGAGGTGCTGCAGGAGGCGGTGGCCCGGCTGGCCCGGCTCGGCGGCTGACCCGGCTCAGTGGCGCGGGTCGCGCACCGCGGCCAGGAACAGCGGCCACCCGGTCTCGGTGTGGGAGACGGTGAACAGGAACGGCCGGTCGAAGGCGAGGTCCTGGTCGGGCATCGGCGCCGAAGTCTCCCCCACCCCGATCTCGGTCACCGCGGCCGCCACCGTGCCCGCCTCGTCAACCTTCAGCACCGTCTGCTGGACCGCCTGCAGCACACACAGGTCACCGGGCCCCATCCCGGACAGGTCGGGCGCGTCCTGGCACAGCACGGGGGCGCCGACCGCCGGCAGGATGTCCAGCAGGTCGAGCTTGTCGGGGCCGATGTCGAGGGTGGGCAGGGTCAGGTTGACCAGCTGACCGGCGGCGGCGTCCAGCGCTGTGGAGACCTTCGCCAGCAGCTCCGGCGTCGCGTCGGCCGGGTCTGTGCCGGCCGGCGGCAGCAGCACGTCGGAGTGCAGCGCCTCAACGTACGGAAGCCGGACCGCGCGCCAGCCGTCCACTTCGGCGTACGCGAACTGCTTCATGGCGTACATCGACTCCGCGTAGACCTCGCTGCCGTCGGGCAGGGTGAACTGTCGGTCGGCGGTGAGGGCCGACTCGAACGGGGTCTGCCAAGCGGCCGCCAGCAGGATCGCGTCCTGCAGCACGAGGCGCAGGTCGGGGTTCGGCTCGATGGCGGTCTCGGGGACCAGCCCGCCGGTGTGGTGCCTCACCCAGTCGCTGAGTACCTGCTTGCCGGCGTCGGAGGCGAGGTCGGCCCGCTGCACCCCGGCGTCGAAGACATCGGCCAGGGCCTTCAGGAAGTCCTCGGAGGCCTGGTACTGGTCGTCCAGCACCACCTGGTTGGCCAGGTGGATGATCGGGCGCTCCGGCAGCTCCTTCCCGGTGGCGGCCGCCGGGTCGCCGTCCAGCGCGAGCAGTGCCCCGCGCAGCGCCGCGACGGCATCGCGCCGGTCCTCGCCGGTGGCGCCGAACAGCTGGTCGAGCGCGGTCAGGGTGTCGCCGCGGGCGCCCTCCGTGAGCATGGCCAGCGCCATCATCAGGCTGGACGGCGACACGACGCTGTTGGCGTCGCGCGGGGCAAGGGCGAGGGTGGCGGTGCCGACCCGGCGGGTGGCGTCGACCACCGCGGGCAGGGCTGCCGCGTCCGGGACCGGGACGACCCGGGCGGTCACCCCTTCGGCACGGACCAGTCCGGCGGCCGGGTCACCACCGGCGCAACCGGTGAGGGCGATCAGTCCGAGCAGGCCGAGGCCGGCGATGCCGGCGCGCAGAAGTGGAGTCACGACCCCTCCACGCGCCGCCCGACGGGTTCGTTGCGGCAGCGTCAGGCGCGGCGGTACGGGTCCCCGGCGCGGACCAGGGTGACCGGTACGCCGGGCACGAGCTCGGCCAGCCATTCGGCCAGCAGCACCTGTCCGGCCTCCTCCGACGGGTAGTGGCCGACCACGACCAGGCCTTTGGCCGGTCCGCCGCCGGACGCGGCGAGGGTGACGGCGTCGGCCACGTACTCACCGAGCTCCCACTCGTGGGCCTCGCCCACCACCAGGACGTCGAGCCCCGGCTGGACCAGGGTCCGCCGGTTGCGGTCGAAGCCCACGAATCCCGGGTTGAGCCCGACCTTGCGGACCGGCTGCTCGGGGTCGCCGAGGTAACGCACCGCCCCGGCGCCCAGCGCGGCGCCGACGTCGGCGGCGAGCTGGGCAAGGCTGGTTGGCGGCACCGCGTACAGCCCGTCGGCATCGGCGGCGTCCCAGCCCAGGGCCCGGCGGGTGCCGTCAGCGATCCCGTCCGGGCGCCGGTCGTGCCACTGGTCGTGCAGCCGCCACACCACCAGGCCGTGGTCGGCGATCAGGTCGCGCTTGGCCTGGTACACCGGATCACCGTCAGCGCTCAGCGCGTCGATGGCGGCGTTGGCGTGGTCGTAGTAGAGCGGCTCGTGGGTGATCACGAGGTTGGCGCCGATTGCTACCGCCCGCTGCAGCACGTCGAGCGTGGCGGCCACAGTCACGGCGACCCCACTGACCGGGGTGGCCGGGTCACCGGCGACGAAGCCGTCGACGCCCGGACGGGGCGGTGCACCCACCGCGGCGACCACCCGGTCGACGAGCTGGGCAGCGGTCAGGGACTCTGCAACGGTGCCAGTCATGGGGCCAACCTAGCCAGATCGGCCCGGCTGTGCGACTCGGCCGCTACCGCCCGGCGGCGTAGCCCTGCGCGCCGCGGGAGTTCGCCGCCGCCCCCAGCCGCCCCGTGCCGGGGTCGCGGGTGACAGCTGACAACCTGCCCAGCGTCCAGTCCCCCGCCCGTTCCAGGACGTGGCCACGGCCGGCCAGTCCGGCGAGGAGCTGGGGTCCGAGCCGGTCCTCAGCCACGACGCCGCCGGGCAGCCAGGTGCGCGGCCAGAAGGAGGACACCGCCGAGGTGGTGTGGCAGGTGGGGGCGTCGATCGCCTGCTGCGGGCTGTAGCCCCCGACCAGTACCCGGAGCAGGAAGCTGAGCTGCCACTGGTCCTGCTGGTCTCCGCCCGGCGTCCCACACGCCATGACGGGCTGCCCGGCGCGCAGCACGAGGGTGGGGCTCAGCGTGGTGCGGGGTCGCCGCCCCGGCTCGAGCCGGGCCGGGGATGCCTCGTCCAGCCAAGTCATCTGCAGCCGCGTCCCGAGGCAGAGGCCGAGGCCGGGAATGGTGGGTGAGGACTGCAGCCAGCCACCCGACGGGGTGGCGGAGACCATGTTCCCCCAGCGGTC
>JAEZGC010000292.1 GCA_023437345.1 Actinomycetes bacterium | reverse complement strand
CTCTTCGCCGGGGTGGTGCCGCGGCCTGCCGTCGGCGCGCTCTGGCTGGGGGTGGCGGCAGCGCTGTCCGGGCTCGGCGCGCTGATCGGCCAGCCCTGGTGGCAAGGCCTGCTGGCGGCAGTGGTGGCGCTGGGTGCCGCCGCCGTCTCGTTGCGCCGCTGCGTCCACCGGTTCGGCGGGATGACCGGCGACGTCCTCGGTGCCCTCGTCGAGGCCACCCTGACCGCCCTTGTGGTGGTCAGCGCGGCCCGGCTCGGCTGACCGTCCCCACGCCCCCACACCGCCTGACTGGACAGTTGTTGCCGTACTCGGCGGCAACCTTCGAGTGAACGCTCAGCGCGGCCGATCCGCGTCCGGCAGCCGCAGCGGCCGGCCCGCGACCATCAGCACCACCTCGTCGCAGACCGACCCGACCGCCTGGTTGATCCGGCCCAGCTGGTCGGCGAACACCCGTCCGGAGCGGTATTGGGACACCAGCCCCCAGCCGACCTCGTTGGTGACCACGACGACGTCCGGGGACGTCGCCACGGCCCGCGCCAGTGCGGCAACCTCGGCGTCAAGGGTGTCCTGCCACTGGACGGACTCGGCCTCCCAGGCCTGCCACTGGTCAAGCAGCCGGGTCAGCCAGGTGCCAAGGCAGTCGACCAGCACCGGGGCAGTGGCGTCGGCGATGGCGTCAGCGAGGGTGAGGGTTTCGACGGTCTGCCAGGGGATCGGTCGGCGCTCCCGGTGGGCAGCAACGCGAGCCGCCCATTCGGCGTCCGCTGCCGGGTCGGCCGGGTAGCCGGGGGTGAGGTAGACCGCCGGCGCGGCGGGGTCGAGCAGCGATTCGGCGTACCGGGACTTCCCGCTGCGCACCCCTCCGGTGACCAGGATCCTCGCCATGACCGCCACGCTACCGCGGTAGCTCGTGACGGACCTCGCGGGAGGCGTGGCACCGCCTCCAGGGCGCGGACCTGCACCCCCAAGCAGGGTCCCGAATGGGTGGTTCGTGGGCGTGTCTGACATACTTGGAGGCGCCCGTGGTGGTATGGGCGCGCTCCCGCGCCGACCGCCCGGCGCCGAGGACGAGGGGTCCCGGCCGCTGCGGGCGATCTCCCCGCGGCAACGGTGCGGGGACCCGACCAGGGGAAGACATGACACTGCTGTACGACGACACCCAAGTGCTGCTCGCCTTCGACCCGCGCATCGACGAGTCCTCGCGCGACAAGGCGCTGGAGAGCGTGTCGGGCACTGTCGTCACCCAGCTCGCGCTGGAGGCGAAGGCGATCTCGTACCGGGCCAGGGTCGACCGCGGCCTGGCCGCCGCCGCCAACCAGGGCGCGACCGTCGACGAGCTCGCCGCGGCGGCAGGGATGTCGCCCGACGAGGTGCTCGCCCGGCTGCGCGCCGCCCGGCGTGGGCTGCTGGAGTCGGCCACCCGGGTCCGCCTCGGGATCGACCACACCACCCGCGCCGTCCCCTCCGGTCGTGCGGTGGACGCCGCCGCTGCAGCCGTCGAACCGGCCCGCAGCGCCCCCGCCCGGTCAGCCACCAAGGGCTGGACCTGGCCGTCCCGCCGCCGCTGATCTGGTCCACGCGACCCTCTCGGGCGCGCGGAAGCCCTGGCCCGGGCGGTCGGTCGCCACGGACTCCCGAACTGACAACAGCCTGACAACACCGGGGCGGCTGCGGGCAACACCGTGGGCAACACCTCCCGGGCAGGCTGGCCGCCATGGTTGCCCACCCCACCCTGCGCCGCCTCAACGACGACTGGGCCCGGCTGGCTTCGCTACCGCCCCCGCAGCGGTGGCTCACAGAGCCGGTCCTGGCCGACTGCCCCGACCTGACCGCCGTGCTGGCGGCGGTCCGACCCCGGCCCGACGAGGTGCTCGGCGCACTGCTCGGCTGCGGTGACGACCTCGCCCGGCGCGTCGTCCTGCAGGCGATGCTCGGCCGCGTGGTGCGCGACGCCGCCCGTGACCGGGGCCACGACCTGGACGAGTACGTCGGCGAGCTGTGGCTCGGGATCACCGGCTACCCGCTGCACCGCCGGCCGAGAAGCATCGCGGCGAACCTCGCGCTGGACACTGCCAAGCGGGTCAGGGGCAGGACGCGGGCGACGCCGGTCGACCCGGCAGGGCTGTCATCCCTCCCGGTCCCGGACCGTGAAGCGCCCCGGCGTGCGGCGCTCCTGCTCGCCCGCGCGCGGCGTGCCGACCTGCTCGACGAGAGCTCTCACGCCGCCTTGTCGCTGGTGTACAGCAGCGGGCTGCCGAGCGCGGAGGCGGCACGGGTGCTGGGGCTGACCCCTGCTGCGCTGCGGCAGCGGTGCCACCGGGCGGTCCGCCGGCTGGCCGCCCACGCCGACCTGCTGGGCGAAGCGGTGGGGTAGTTATCCACAGGGGTTGTCCACAGTGGGGATAACTACAGCGGTGTGATTCAGGGCACGGTCGCGCCCGACGCTGGTCCCGTCCGCCCCCTGGTACCCGCCCGGCGGCGGCCTCAAACCCGCCAGACCGGTCGACTCCGGGGACCGGGGTCAGGCCGGCTGGGCGGTCGCGTACCGGCCGGAACGGACGGCCCGCTCCCGGGCCTTGGCCGCCTCCAGCTCGCGGTTCTTCGGCGGCACCGTGGCGACCAGGTCCTCGAGCAGGTGCTGGGTGACGTGGGCGATCTCGTGCACCGCCTTGTCGAAGGCGGCCTGGTTGGCCTTCGACGGCTTGGTGGTGCCGGCGATCTTGCGGACGTACTGCAGCGCGGCGGCATGCACCTCCTCGCTGGTCGCGGCGGGCTCGAAGTTGTGGAGGGTGTGGATGTTGCGGCACATAGGGGTGACGATACGTCGCTCCCGAACGCGGCTGAAGGCCTTGTCCCACCCAGCTTCCCGGCGGTGGACGGCCGGGCTCAGCCCCGGGAGCGGCCGGCTGCGGCGAGCCGCGCCAGCAGGCCGTCCCTGACCCGGGGCCACTCGTCGGCCGTCACCGAGAACACCACGGTGTCGCGGAAGCTGCCGTCCTCCCGCCTGGTGTGGCGGCGCAGCACTCCCTCGCGGGTCGCGCCGAGCCTGGCTATCGCGGCCTGCGAACGCTCGTTCACCGCGTCGGTCTGCAGCTTCACCCTGCCGTAGCCGAGGTCGTCGAAGCTGTGCCGCAGCAGCAGGTACTTGGCTTCGGGGTTCACCACCGTGCCCCACACCGCCGGGTGGTACAGCGTCCAGCCGAGATGGATGCGTTCGTGTGCCAGCACCGCCTCGCCGAGCGAGGACGTGCCCACCACGGTCCCGGCGTCCCCCAGGGCGGAGTCGGCGACCAGCCGGACGACGTACCCGACCCGGCCCTGCCCGTGGCCGTCCGGCGGCGGCACACCGAGGTGGCGGGCCGCCGCCTTCGCCAGCGCGTCGGCCGGTGAGGACGGCGGGAGCTGCATGGTGTAGCCCGACCGGTACACCGCGGGCTCGGCGATTATCGCGGCCAGCGCCGCAATGTCGTCGGCGGTGATCGGGTCGAGCCGGACGTACCGGCCGAGCAGCGGACGGCCGTCCGGCAGCAGCGCCATCAGCGTCGCACCAGGCCGGTCTCGTAGGCCAGCAGCACCAGGCCGACCCGGTCCCTGGCACCCAGCTTGGCGAGCAGCCGTCCGATGTGGGTCTTCACCGTCCCCTCCGCCATGTACAGCTTCGCGGCGATCTCGGCGTTGGTGGCGCCGGCGGCGATCTCCACCAGGACCTCGCGCTCCCGGTCGGTCAGCACCTCCAGCCGCGCGTCGTTGCCCTCCGGGCTGCTCGGCAGGGTGGGCAGGACGTGGTCGAGCAGCCGGCGGGTCGCCGACGGCGCCATCACCGCCTCGCCGGCGGCCACCGTCCGGATCGCGTTCAGCAGGTCGGCCGGCCGGGCGTCCTTCAGCATGAACCCGCTCGCCCCCGCCTTCAGCGCGCTGAACACGTACTCGTCGAGGTCGAAGGTGGTCAGCACCAGCACCCTGGCGCCGAGCCGCCGGTCGATGATCAGCCGGGTGGCCTCCACCCCGTCCATCACCGGCATCCTGATGTCCATCAGGACGACATCGGCCGGCGTCGTCGCGAGCTGCTGGACGGCGGCCCGGCCGTCGGCCGCCTCGCCGACCACCGCGAGGTCGTCCTCTGCCTCGATCAGCATCCTGAAGCCGCTGCGGACCAACTCCTGGTCGTCGGCGAGGAAGACGCGGATCGGGTTCATGGGATCCTCCGGTTCAGTGGTTGGTGGCGGCGGTCAGCGGCAGCACGACGGTCACCTGGAAGCCGCCGCTGGGACGCGGCCGCGCCACCATCCGGCCACCCATCGAGGTGACCCGCTCGTTCATGCCGCGCAGCCCGTGGCCGGGCTCGGTGGCGTGGTCGGGGTCGGGACGGCCGTTGTCGACCACGTCGACCAGGATCTCCCGCGGCGCATAGGTGAGGCTGACCGTGGCGCGGGCGTCCGGGCCGGCGTGCTTGAGAACGTTGGTCAGCGCCTCCTGCACCACCCGGTAGACGGTGAGCTCCAGCGCCGCCGACACCTTGGGCGGCTGCCCGTTCACGGTCAGCCGGAACCGTTCGCTGGCCCTGCCGACCAGGTCGGGGATGTCCTGCAGTCGCGGCGCGGGGGCGAAGTCCGCGTCGGTGCCCGACTCGGGTCCGTCCCGCAGCACCCCGAGGATGCGCCGCATCTCGACCAGCGCCTCGCGGCCGGTGTCGGCGATCGTGGTCAGCGCCTGGGTGGCAGCCTCGGGCTTCTTGGTCGCCAGCGCCTTGCCGCCCTCGGCCTGCACGATCATCACCGACAGCGAGTGGGCGACGATGTCGTGAAGCTCCCGGGCGATCTGGGTGCGGGCCCTCGACTCGGCCAGCCGGGTGTCCTGCTCGCGTTCGGCGATCAGCGCCCGGTACCGCTCCTGGGCGTTGGCGACCAGGTGCTCGTGGGCCTCGGTCTCTTCGCGGGCCCGCCGTCCTATCGCGTACGGGGTGATCACCAGCCCGAGGCAGACGAACCAGGCCAGCGAGAACCACACGGTCTGCCGCAGGCTCAGGTGGGTCGGGTCGGACACCACCCAGCGCAGCGGCCCCAGCACAGCCCCGACGGCGCCGATCACCAGCACGCTGCGCGCCGGGTAGCCCGGCACCCAGCGGGCCACCGAGTAGGCGACTATCGGGATCGCCACCAGGGAGGGCAGCGGCAGCGGGGACGCGAACAGCTGCAGCAGCGCCGCGCCCGACACGACGGCGAGCGTGATCAGTGGGGAGTGCCGCCGCAGCACCAGCGGCACGACCATCAGGATGGAGCTGGCCAGCGCCGGCGTGGACAGCGAGCCGGTGCTCCAGTAGGTCGGGATGGTGAGCAGCGCGAGGGCGGTTGCGAGCGCGCCGTCGACCGCCCAGTCCTGACGGGTGGCACCGGGCGGGAACAACAGTTCGCGCAGCGTCATCGAGCACCAGCGTAGGACCAGCGGCGCAGCGGGCCCGGGCGCGTGCCGTGACCGGCCCGTTGTCCCGGCCTCCTACGCTTGGGGTTGGCCACGAGGGAGGTGGGATGGTCCCGTCCACGCGACAGCGCAGCAGCAGGAGCCAGCTGCTCCCGATCTGCGTCCTCGCCGGCGTGCTGGTGATAGCGCTGGGCACGGTGACAGTCGTCTCGGTCTACCTGGGCCGGGTCAGTTCCACAGTCGGATCGATGGCCAAGGCCGACCCGCTGGGGGCCTATCACGGCCGGCCCGCGAAGACGCCGGGACCCGACGGCCCGCCGCCGGTCGACTTTCTCGTGCTGGTCGCCGACCAGGACCACACCCTGCTGTCGGCGCACCTGGTTAACCTGTCCGGCTCGCGCCAGCAGCTGACCCTCGTCGGGCTGCCCGCCGACCTGCTGGTCTCCAGCGACCCGCGCCGCCCCCACCGCACGCTGGCCGACCTGTACCGCGACGGGCTGCACCCCGTGGCGCGCGAGGTGGAGCTGCTGCTCGGGGTGCGCACCGATCACCAGGTCCAGATCGGGGTCGAGGGGTTCTCGTCGGTGGTCGACGCACTCGGGGGCCTGGAGCTGATGACTGCCGCTCCCGCCGACCCCGCCGGTCCGCGCGGCTACCTCGCCTCGGCGCCGGACGGGCCCGCCCGGGCCGAGCGGGTCTCGCAGCTGCTGCACGGCACCATGGTGCGGCTGGGCATGGGTGACGCGGTGATCAACCCGTACCAGTTCGACAGGGTGCTGCGCGCACTTGAGCACTGCATCCTTGTCGACTCCGACCTCACCACGGCTGCCCTGGAGACCACCTTGATGGAGTCCAGCGTCAGGTCCGACGAGATCGGGACGTACCTGCTGCCCACGGTCGAGGGTAGGGATGGCCGCACTGCCCTTCCTGAGGCGCTGGTCGAGCTGCGCGGGGCCCTGGCCAGCGACGCGGTCGCCGCCCTGGCGTAGCGACCGGCCGGAAGCCGGTGCCGGCCGCGGGTAGGCTGGCGGGGTGAAGAAGCTCCTGATGCTGGGTGTCACCCTCGCCGGTGCCGGCTACGTGCTGTGGCAGGCGTGGCAGCAGGTCAACGCCGAGAACGCGAAGGCGTGGGCGGCCGGGACCGACCCCGTCCGCTAGCCCGAGGCCTGCTCAGCCCAGATTGTCGTACTCCCATTCGGGCCGACTGAGCAGCTGGTTCAGCGCCTCGCCGACGGCGGCGGCCTGGTCCTCCGGTTCGGCAAGGCTGCCCATCCGGCCGGCCAGCGACGGGGCATCGGCCTGGGCCCACAACAGCAGGTCGTAGATCTCGAAAGTCACCTCGACAACGTCGGTGCCCTCGCCCTTGATCCACAGTGACAGCGACTCCGGCGGCCAGGTCGACCCGTAGGACGCGTCGATGTCGGTCCATGGGTAGTGGTGGACGAAGGACTCCGGCTCGGCCTCGAAACGGATCTCCCACTCCCCGCCGGGGTCGACCTCGGCCTGGTCCAGCTCCAGCCCGAAGGGTGCGAGCTCGTCGGTGAGGACGTCGAGGTAACCGTCCGGCAGGTCCATGTCAGCCACGGTAGCGGGCGGGTGGTCGCGTCTGCCAGATCGTCGGGCCCCGACCGTTAGCCGGAGGCGTCGGGCGGCGTCGTCCGACCGCCGCCGGCGGCCAGCCGCATCAGGTCGGAGTTGAGGTCGATGCCCAGCTCGGTGCCTCCCGCGCTGCCGAACTCGTGCTGGTAGCTGTCCCACGACTCGGCCTTCACGTTGGCTGCGAAGTCTGACTCCATCAGCAGCACGAGCTCGATGGCCGCCCTGTCGATCCGCTTGTTCAGCGCGGGGTCGGCCCAGTCCTCCGGGCCGGCGAACAGCGAGGTCGGGGCGGTCAACGTCCGCAGGAACGCGAACAGCGACCTGAGCTGCTCGTCGACCACCAGCGCGTGGCGGGCGGTCCCGGCGGTGGCGGCCAGCACCACCGGCCTGGCGATCAGCAGGTCGTTGTCCAGGACGTGGAAGAAGGACGTCAGCAGGCCGCTGGGCGCCGCCTTGTACACCGGGGTCGACACGACCAGACCGTCGGCGGTCGTCAGCGTCTCGACGGCGGCGCTCAAGCGCGGGCCGTGCAGCCCGGAGACCAGCGCGGTGGCGATCTCCTGCGCCAGCGTCCGCAGGTCGAGGACCGCCGTCGACACCCGCCGTCCGCGCTGTTCGGCACGCAGCGCCACCCGGCCACTGATCCGGTCGGCGAGCAGCCGGGTCGAGGACGGGTCTGAGGCGCCGGCCGTCACGACGACAAGCTGGAAGGGACGGGGATCGGTCATTGGCTGGCTCCCTGCGGGGCGGTGTCGAGGTGCTCGACGAGCTTGGTGGTGATGGCGTGCAGCCGCGCCAGGTCGGCGGGGTCGACGGCGGACATGGCGTGTGCGACGGACCGGGCGTGCTGGCGGCCTACCGCCTTCTGCCGGGCGGCGCCGTCCGCGGTGAGCGTGACCCGCACCGAGCGTCCGTCCTGCGGGTCCGGGGAACGCTTGACCAGGCCGCGCTGGACGAGCCGGTCGACCAGCCGGGACAGTCCCGGCTGGCTCAGCAGCACCGAGCGGCCGAGCTCGCGCATGCGGACCGGCGCGGGACACTTCGACAGTGTGTAGAGCACGTCGTACTCGCGCATGCTGAGGTCGTCCCAGACGTCGGTGGCCTCGAACTGGCGCATCAGCCGGGTGTGTGCCGTGAGCATCGCCTCCCAGGCCTGGTTGGCGAGCCGGTCCTGCCCGGTCACGTCAGCCCACCGCGGCGGGCTGCAGCTCGTCGGTGTCCTGGTAGGGCGAACGGCCGGTGACGTTGTCGCCGCGGTTGGCGTGGGGACGCGGCTGGCGCGGCGCGGCGTCGCCGTACTTCGCCTTCACGCGCGCGGCGTGGGTGGGGCCGTCCGGGACCTCGGCGGGACGTTTGGCGGCCAGTTCCCTGCGCAGCACGGGGATGACCTCCTCACCGAGCAGGTCGAGCTGCTTGAGCACCATCGACAGCGGCAGGCCGGCGTGGTCGACCAGGAACAGCTGGCGCTGGTAGTCGCCGAAGTACTCCCGGAAGGTGAGGGTCTTCTCGATGACCTCCTGCGGCGAGCCGACCGACAGCGGGGTGAGGTCCATGAACTCCTCCATGCTGGGCCCGTTGCCGTAGACCGGGGCCTCGTTGAAGTACGGCCGGAACTCGGCCTTGGCGTCCTGGGACCGCTTGGCGATGTACGCCTGGCCGCCGAGGCCGACTATCGCCTGGCTGGTGGTGCCGTGGCCGTAGTGGGCGAAGCGCTGCCGGTAGAAGTTGATCAGCCGGATGTAGTGCTCCTTGGGCCAGAAGATGTTGTTGGCGAAGAAGCCGTCGCCGTAGTAGGCGGCCTGCTCGGCGATCTCGGGGGTGCGGATCGAGCCGTGCCAGACGAACGGCGGGACGTCGTCCAGCGGGCGCGGCGTCGAGGTGAACCCCTGCAGCGGGGTGCGGAACTCGCCCTCCCAGTCGACCACGTCCTCGCGCCACAGCCGGTGCAGCAGGTTGTAGTTCTCCAGCGCCAGCGGCAGGCCCTTGCGAATGTCCTTGCCGAACCACGGGTAGACGGGCGCGGTGTTGCCCCGTCCGAGCATCAGGTCCATCCGGCCCTTGCTGAGGTGCTGCAGCATCGCGTACTCCTCGGCGATCCGCACCGGGTCGTTGGTGGTGATCAGCGTGGTCGCGGTGGACAGCAGGAGTCGCTCGGTCTGGCCGGCCAGGTAGGCCAGCAGCGTGCTGGGTGCCGAGGAGAAGAACGGCGGGTTGTGGTGCTCGCCGATGGCGAAGACGTCGAGGCCCACCTCCTCGGCCTTCTTCGCGATGGTGACTATCGCGTCGATCCGCTCGGCCTCGCTTGGTGTGGTGCCCGAGACCGGGTCGCGGGTGATGTCACTGACCGAAAAGATGCCGAACTGCATTGCTGCTCCCTGGTGGGCGGTGTCGATATATGCGCGTGCATGTATCTCAACCTGCGGGGGCCGCGATG
Source organism: Actinomycetes bacterium (assembly GCA_023437345.1). GTDB lineage: Bacteria > Actinomycetota > Actinomycetes > Propionibacteriales > Propionibacteriaceae > Propionicimonas. The sequence goes on along the minus strand of JAEZGC010000292.1, from coordinate 6,956 downwards.
CATTCCCGGTTCCCGGCGGGCACTGTGGGCGTTGGACGGGCGGCAGCCCGCCATGGGTGGGAGGCTTGGCGCCAGCAGGCCCCGACCGGACCGAGACGGAGGCAACGTGACAGTGGTACCCGACCAGCCGGTCTCCCGGCTCGCTCCCGCCTGGCGCGGCTGCGTCGGCACCGGACGGCTCAACCTCGCGCTGCGCAGTGACTACGTGGAGTCGCTACGCGTGGTGCAGGACGAGATCGGCTTCGAGCGGATCCGCGGGCACGGCATCTTCCACGACGACATGGGCATCTTCCGCCGCTACAGCCATGACGGACGCGCCGGCGTCCGGCACGCCTTCGGCTACCTCGACCAGGTCATCGACTCCTGGCTCGGCCTCGGCGTGCAGCCCTTCCTCGAACTCGGCTTCATGCCCGCCGACCTCGCCTCCGGCGACCAGACAGTGTTCTGGTGGCAGGGCAACGTCACCCCGCCCCGCGACGAGCGGGAGTGGAGCGACCTGGTCAGCGCCACCGTCCGGCACCTGATCGACAGGTACGGCCTCGCCGCGGTGAAGAGCTGGCCCATCGAGGTGTGGAACGAGCCGAACCTGACCGTCTTCTGGCAGGGGGCCGACCAGGCCGCCTACCTGCGGCTCTACGAGCTGACGGTGACCGCGATCAAGGAGGTCGACGCAGACCTGCAGGTCGGCGGGCCCGCGCTGTCGCCGGGCTCCGACGAATGGTGGGCGCCGTTCGCCGACTTCGTCACCAGCCGGGGCCTGCCGGTCGACTTCGTCAGCCGGCACGCCTACACCTCCGAGGCCCCCGAGCACGTCCCGTTCGGGGTGCACCAGCGGCTGGCGCCGCCGGTGACGCTGCTGGAGCAGTTCGACGCCCCCCGCCGCCACCTGGCCGGGCCCGCCCTGGCCGGCCTGCCCGTCCACATCACCGAGTTCAACAGCTCCTACCGGCCCGACAACCTCGTCCACGACACCGCCTACCACGCCGCCTACCTCGCCCCGGTGCTGGCCGGCGGTGGCGACCTGGTCGACTCGTTCTCGTACTGGACGTTCTGCGACGTGTTCGAGGAGGCGGGGGTCCCCACCTCGATCCTGCACGGCGGGTTCGGGCTGCTCGGCCACCGCCAGCTGCGCAAGCCGACCTTTCACCTCTACGCGTTCATGGCCCGGCTCGGCGACGACGTGCTGGCGCTCGGCGAGGATCACCTCGTCACCCGCCATGCCGACGGCCGGCTCGCGATCCTCGCCTGGCAGCCGGTGGACGGAGCCAACCCCGGTGCCGAGCGGCACACGGTCCGGCTCAGCCTCCCGGTCGGCGGGCAGGCCGCCTACCTCAGCCGACGCCGGGTCAGCGAGGAGGACGGCAATCTCTTCGCCGCGTGGCGTCAGCTCGGCAGCCCGGCGTCGCCGACTGCGCGCCAGCTCGACCTGCTGCACGACGCGTCGCGTCCGGCGGTGGAGCACGCCCGGCTCGCGGTGGCGGAGGGGCGGGTGGGCCTGGACCTGCACCTGGCCCGGCACGAGGTGACCCTCGTCGAACTCGACCCGGCCGGCGACCAGGTCGACCCGTGGACCGACGACAGCCGGATCCCCGGCCACGTGGCGGTGGGCCGCTGACGCCGCCGGGCGCCCCGGACCTCAGTAGATGGCCCGGCCCGCTGCGTCCGGGATGCCCGACTTGCGGAAGAAGTAGGTGTTGATCTGGTCGCGCCACTCGGTTGCCGACCGCAGTTGCTCGGCGAACCGTTGCCGGCCGCGTTCGAAGACCGCCTGCTCGATCCGCCCGTCGAGAGACTCCCAGGCCCGCACCATCCGTCCGACGGCCTCCACCCCGGCGAAGTGGCTGTCGTAGATGTGCTGGATGACGGTCCGGCCGCAGTGCAGGACGTGCCGGTACGGCACGTGGTGGAAGAACAGCAGCAGGTCGTCGGGGCAGGTCACCACTGACTCGTAGGTGCTGCGCCAAGGCTCGGGGTACTGCCCGGTGAACCCGGTGCCGGTCGCCATCGTCCGGTCCACGCCGATCCCGTCCCGGTCGGCGAAGTGGTACGTCCCCCACGGCGTGTATTCGTACCCGTCGACGTCGGGGCCGTAGTGGTGGCCGGGGCGCACCATGAAGCCGACCCCGAGCGGTGCGGTGTACGACTCGTACACCCGCCATGAGTTGTCGAGGATCTCGTGCAGCACCGACCCGACCGCGGGGTCGTCGCCGAAGGTGAGCCCGATCCACTCGTGGAGCACCCCGGCCGGGTCGAGGGACGGGTCCCAGGCCAGCCTGCCGAAGGCGTACAGGTTGGCCTGGGCCAGCGGGTGCCCGGTCCAGAACTCGTCGGTGCCGACATTCGACACCCCGGCGATGCCGTCGACGAGACCCGCCACGTCGGTGCCGGGCAGCAGGGGGAACCGAAGGATCTCACCCCACTGCGGGCCGAGGTAGACAGCGTGGCGCTGCTGCCCGGTGTACTCCTGGGTGACCTGGACTTCCAGGGCCAGCCGGGTGCGGGGCAGCGCGGCGAACAGCGGCGAGACGGGTTCCCGGGGTTGGAAGTCGATCGGGCCGTACTTCACCTGCACCGCCACATTGGCGTCGAACCTGCCGTCCAGCGGGGCGAAGTGGTCGTACGCGGCCCGGGCGCGGTCGGTGGAGCGGTCGCGCCAGTCCTGGGTGTGGTTGTAGACGAACGCGCGCCAGTGGACGACACCGCCCCACGGTGCCACCGCGCGGGCCAGCAGGTTCGCGCCGTCGGCGTGGTCGCGGCCGTAGCCGAACGGGCCGGGCTGTCCCTCGGAGTCCGCCTTCACCAGGAAGCCGCCGAAGTCGGGGATGGTGCGGTACACCGCCGCGGCAGCGTCCGCCCACCATCGCTGGACGCCGGCGTCCCGCGGGTCGGACGTGGCCAGCCCGCCGAGCAGCACAGGCGACCCGAAGTTCACAGCGAGGTGCACCCGGATGCCCCAGGGTCGGAACTCGGCAGCGATCCGGGCGACGTCCGCCAGCCCCTCAGTGAGCAGCACCGCCTCCCGCGGCCCGACGTTGACATTGTTGATCGTCACCGCGTTCACCCCCACGCAGGCGAGCAGCCGGGCGTACCGGCCGACCCGGGAAAGGTCGTCCCGCACCCGCCCGTCGGCGTAGAACAGCGACCCGCCGGCATAGCCCCGCTCGACCTGTCCCATCACCGGGTGGACGGCGATGTTGTCCCAGTGGTCGAGCATCCGCACCTGCCGGGCGGGCCGGTGGACCTCGTCGAGGTCGGCGCCGAGGTGCGGAGCAGCGCCCAGCCGCAGCACGTGGAAGTAGCCGTACAGCAACCCCGGTCCGGAACCGGCGGTGACCTGCAGCTGACCGTCGCGGCGCGAGACGGCGAACCCTTCGGCCCCCAGATCGGCGGCGCGGGACTTGTCGATCTCGAATGCGATGTCGGGTCGGTCGGAGGCACCTCGGCCATCGGATGCCACCAGCAGCCGGCCGCCGTGCCGGGTGGTGGCGGCTCGCACCTGGTCGGCGACGGTCGCGGCGAGTGTTCCGTTCCCGCCCACCCGGACGGTGAGCCGGCCGAGTTGCGCGGCAGCGGTGTCGGGCAGCCAGGCGGGATGGACCCCAGACACCAGTCGCTCACCGACCCTTCGGCACGCGCGCCGTCGGCAGGTGGGCGCGCTCGTCGCTGACGTGCACGATAGCGCCCACCGCCCCAGAGGCTCCCGGCCCGGTCGGATCCTCGCCGGATCGGTCAGAACGCGCTGGCGCGGACGCCTGGGACCACCTCCTGTCCGGCGCCGCCGGATGCGGTAACTTGACGCGCGGAAAGGACGCCATGCCCCGCTTCGATCTGTCCCCGGCCGAGCTTCGCAGCTACCGGCCCGAGGTCCGTGAACCCGCTGACTTCGACGACTTCTGGCGCGGCACGCTGCGCGACCACTGCCCGGCAGGGGAGCCGCCGACCCTGGTCAAGGCCGACGCCAGGCTCGCGCTGGTGGACGTCTGGGACGTCACCTTCGCCGGCTTCGACGGCCACCCGATCAAGGCCTGGCTGATGCTGCCCAGGGACGCCGTCGGTCCGCTGCCGGGGGTCGTCGAGTTCAACGGCTACGGCGGTGGCCGGGGCCTGCCCCACGAGCGGCTCGCGTGGGTGAACGCCGGCTATGCCTACCTGTTCATGGACACCCGCGGCCAGGGCAGCGGCTGGGGAAGCGGTGGCGACACCCCCGACCCGGCCGGCTCCGGCCCGGCGTCCTCGGGGTTCATGACCCGCGGGATCGAGGACCCGGCCACCTACTACTACCGGCGGGTGTTCGTGGACGCGGTCTGCGCGGTCGCCGTGCTGCGGGGCCTGCCGCAGGTGGACCCGGCGCGGGTGGCAGTCACCGGCGGCAGCCAGGGCGGGGCGATCACGATCGCCGTCGCCGGACTGGTGGACGGACTGGTGGCCGCGCTGCCCGACGTGCCGTTCCTGTGCCACTTCGAGCGGGCGGTGGGGCTCACCGGCAGCGACCCGTACCACGAGGTGGTCCGGTACCTGTCGGTGCACCGGGGCCTCGACGAGCAGGTCTTCACCACCCTGTCCTACTTCGACGGCGTCAACTTCGCCCGTCGGGCCAGCGCCCCTGCGCTGTTCTCGGTCGCCCACCTCGACCCGATCTGCCCGCCGTCGACGGTGTTCGCTGCGTTCAACCACTGGGCCGCAGACGGCTCGCGGATCGTTGAGTACTCGTTCAACGAGCACGAGGGCGGCGGCGGCTGGCAGTGGCCGGTGCAGGCCGAGTGGCTCGCCGCCCGGGTGTAGCGCGCTCGCCGTCAGCGCCGGACGGTGACCGTCCGGCACCGCAGGGGTCGGCCGGCACCCCGCCACCGGGCGGAATAGCTGCGCCGGACGGGGGCTTGTGCCTGGTATGAGCCAACCCGTGAAGATCGACATCTGGTCCGACGTGCAGTGTCCGTGGTGCTATATCGGCAAGCGCAAGTTCGAGGCTGCGGTGGCCGACTTCGGCGGCGAGGTGGAGGTCGAGTACCACTCCTTCGAGCTGTCCCCGGACACCCCGGTCGACTATGAGGGCAGCCCGGCGGAGTACCTCGCCCAGCGCAAGGGCATGTCGGTGCCCCAGGTCGAGCAGATGTTCGACAGGGTGACCCAGATCGCCGCGGCGGTGGGGCTGGAGTACGACCTGACCCGTTCCCACCAGACCAACACGGTCAAGGCTCACGAGCTCATCCACTACGCCAAGGCGCACGGCCGGCAGGAGGAGATGAAGGAGGCCCTGCTGAAGGCCTACTTCATCGACCACGGCCACGTCGGCCGGATCGAGGACCTCGCCGACCTGGCCGCCGGGCTCGGGTTCGACAGGGCCGACGTCGTCCGTTCGCTCACCGAGTCGGAGTACCTGCCGGCGGTCCGCGCCGACGGCGCCCAGGCCCGGGCCTACGGCATCACCGGTGTCCCGTTCTACGTCTTCGACGGCAAGTACGGGGTCTCCGGCGCCCAGGAGACGGCAATCTTCGCCCAGGTGCTCGACCAGGTGGCGGCCGAGAAGGCCGGGGCATGACCGAGCCCGTGCTGCCCCTGATCACGCTGGCCGACGCGCCGGGGGACGCCTGCGACGCCGACACCTGTGGCCCCGCGGCACCGCCGCCACCGGTCGACGACGAGAGCTGATGCGCGCGCTGCGCTGCCGGTCCTGCGGCAACCGGCTGTTCTTCGAGAACTCGGTCTGCGTCAGCTGCGGCACCGGCCTGGGGTACTCGCTCGCCGAGGCCGCGATAGTGCCGGTGGACGAGACCGGGACGTACGTCGACGGCGCCGGGCTGGTCTGGCACGTCTGCCGCAACCTCTCGCTGTCGGGCTGCACCTGGCTCGCACCGCTGGCCGGCGGCCAGTGTTTCAGCTGTGACCTGACGCGTACCCGTCCCAACGACGCCGACCTGGCCGGCCTGGGGAACTTCCTGCTCGCCGAGCGGGCGAAGCGGCAACTGCTGGCCGAGCTGCACAACCTCGGCTTCCCGCTGGTGGGCCGCAACCCCGCAACGGGCGGCGACCCCGTGGCCGGGCTGTGCTTCGACCTGCTCTCCAGCGCCGACGAGCCCGTGGTCACCGGCCATCAGGAAGGCGTCATCACCATCGACCTCGCCGAGGGTGACCCGGTGCACCGCACCCGGCTACGGCTGGAACTCGACGAGCCGTACCGCACCCTGCTCGGCCACCTGCGGCACGAGGTCGGCCACTACATCCATTGGCGGCTGGTCGAACCCACCGGACGCCTGGGCCGGTTCCGCGAGCTGTTCGGCGACGAGACAGCTGACTACCAGGCGGCGCTGGAGCTGCACTACCAGCAGGGGCCGCCCGCCGACTGGCCGGCGTCCTTCATCTCCAGGTACGCCACCATGCACCCCTACGAGGACTTCGCCGAGACCTGGGCGCACTACCTGCACATCTGCGACGCGCTGGAGACCGCCGGGGAGTACGGCCTGGTGGAGCGAGGGCTGGTGCGCGCGGACGAGAGCTTCGCCGACCTGGTGAGCAGGCACTGGCTGCCACTGGCGACGGCGCTCAACATGATGAGCCGCTCGATGGGGGCCGACGACCTGTACCCGTTCGTCGTGGCGCCTCGGGTGCTGGAGAAGATGGGGTTCGTCGCGTCGCTGCGTCCGTCAGGACGGACTGACCGGACGGCTCCCGCCGACCTCGGCGGATAGTGTCCACCCATCCCGGACACGGACCTCCGGGAACGCCCAGGCCGCCTCGCTGGACACTTCCTGCCGACCTCGCCGAAAGCTGTCCACCCAGTCTGGTCACACCCGGAACTGAGGTGCCGCCGAGTTGATGCGCCGCAGCTCACCCTGCACACGGTCAGGGGATCGGCCACCACGGCCATCACCGCGTCCCCTGAGCTTGGGCGCGGGGTGTGCGGGAGGTCGCCTCATCGGGGCGTTCAGCCCCGGCTTCGCGGCGGAGCTGTTGTTCTG
>JAEZGC010000315.1 GCA_023437345.1 Actinomycetes bacterium | reverse complement strand
CAGGATGCCCGGGTCGGTCAGGGTGTGGCAGTACACCTCGCACGGCAGCGGGTCCGGCACGGCGCCGGCCGTCCTGGCGCGGCTGCTCGGTGAGCCGGCCGCCGATCCCGAGGGCGCCCAGGTGAAGGTCAACCTGCTGCTGCGGCGGCTGCCGCGGCTGGCGGACCCGGCTGTCGACCCGGCGGCCGCGTTCAGCGGGACGTTCCACGTCAACGAGACCTTCTCGCAGCTGGCGACGGCGTACGCCGCGGCGGCGGCCGGCGGCGTGCCCGACCCGCTGCCGTGCGAGGTGTACTGCCACACCCTTACCGACCCGGGCATCCTGTTCCCCGACCTCGTCGCCGCCGGCCACCACACCCTCACCGTGTTCGGCCTGCACACTCCTCACCGCCTGGCCGCCACCGATCCCGACCTGCGCGAGCGGCTGCAGGAGCGGGTGCTGGCCTCGCTCGACTCCGTCCTTGCCGAGCCGGTCGCTGACCTGATCGCCACCGACGCCGACGGCGCGCCGTGCGTCGAGACCAGGACCACCGCCGACCTTGCCGACTCGCTGGCGATGCCAGGCGGCCACATCTTCCACGGGCCGTTGGCCTGGCCCTGGCGGGACGCCGGCGACGAGCCGGCCACCCCCGCCGAGCGGTGGGGCGTCGCCACCGCGCACTCCCGTGTCCTGCTGTGCGGTTCCGGTGCGGTGCGGGGTGGTGCGGTGTCAGGGATCGGGGGCCACAACGCGGCGATGGCAGTGCTGGAGGCCCGCCGCAGCCGCTGAGCCACAGCGGCCGTCAGGTCAGTTCGGGCGGCAACGGGGCGGCGTGCAGGACGGTGAGGCTGGTCACCGCGCGGGTCAGGCAGACGTAGAGCCGCCGCAGCCCGGTTATCCGATCGGGCTCGGACGCCACCAGCTCGGCCGGCTCCACAAGGATGGCGTGGTCGAACTCGAGCCCCTTGGCGAGCCGGGCGTCCACGACCTCGATCCTGACGAACTCCGCCGGGTCCTCGCCGCGGCCGAGCACCCGGTGCTCGATGCTCGCCAGGGCTGCGCTGGCCCGGTCCACCACGGCCGGCGCGACGATGACGCCCACCGTCCCTTCGCGCTCCGCCAACGCGGCGACAGTCGGCGCCAGCTCCGCCAGCGGCTCACCCCGTCGGATGACCAGTTCGCCCCTGCTGTGCCGGATCGAGCGCGGCGGGGTGAGTCCCGGCGCAATGCTGGGCAGCAGCCGGGCGGCGTAGTCGATCACCGCACCGGGCACCCGGAACCCGTCGACCAGCTCGGTGAGCGCGGCCGCCGGCTGGCCGACGTGCGTCAGCGCGCTCTCCCAGTCGCTCATCCCCCACGCCGTGGTGGTTTGGGCGAGGTCGCCCAGCAGGGTCACCGATCCGGTGCTGGCCCGCCGTCCAGCGGCGCGCAGCATCATCGCCGACAGGTCCTGCGCCTCGTCGATGATCACGTGGCCCAGGCTCGGCTGCCGCGACAACAGGTCGTTGACCTCGTCGACGAGGACGAGGTCGGCCGGCGTCCACTGCCGCGACCGGACGGAGCGCGCGCGGCCAGAGCCGAGCAGCAGGGCCTGTTCCTGGTCGTCCAGGACGCCGTCCGCCGCCGCGGCCAGCACCGCAGCCTCGCCGAGCACCTGGTGGACCACGACCGGCGCCTTCAGCGCCGGCCACATGCTGCGGCAGAAGTCGCGCACCGGCCGGGTCCGGGCGACCGCCGCCTGTACCCGGTCGTCGGTGGCGTCGCCGGCCGCCTCCATCTGCAGCAGGACGTGGTGCGCGATCCGCTGCGGCAGCATGCCCCGTCCTGCCTCGTACCGGGCGCCCCGCCCCGCGAGGTCGGCGACCAGGCCGGTGAGCATGCGCTCCGGCAGCCGGTGCAGCCGGTGCCCGATCGGCACCTCTAGTTGTCCTTGCGGGGTGCCGAGGTGGTTCCACACCGCGCGGCGCAGCACCTCGGCCATCCGGTGGTCGCCCTTCAGGACTGCCACGTCGGTCGGGTCGGTCCCGGTAGCCGCCAGCCCGGTGTCGCGGCTGACCAGGGACTCGACGGTGTCCTGGCTGGCGTCGATCTCGCCGAGCGCCGGCAGGACGTCGGCGATGTAGCCGAGGAAGGACGAGTTGGGGCCGAGCACGAGGACGCCGGAGCGGGACAGCTGGCTGCGGTAGGCGTACAACAGGTAGGCGGCGCGGTGCAGGCCGACGGCGGTCTTCCCGGTGCCCGGCGCCCCCTGGATCGCCAGCGAGTCCTCCAGCGAGGTGCGGACCAGGACGTCCTGGTCGGGCTGGATGGTGGCGACGATGTCTCGCATCGGGCCGGTGCGGGGCCGCTCGATCTCCGCCTCGAGGATCGCGCCGGCACCGGTCGCCGCAGCGTCGGTGAGTACCTCGTCCTCGTAGCCGGTGATCGAGCCGTGGTGGAACCCGAAGCGGCGCCGCACCCGCACCCCCATCGGGTCGCCCGGCCGGGCCCGGTAGAACGGCAGCGCCATCGGGGCCCGCCAGTCCATCACGAGCGGGTCGCCGCCGACGCCGGCCTCGACGTGGCGGCGTCCGATGTGGCAGGCCTCGTCCCGCTCCGCGCCGAGTTCCGCCGCGTAGTCGATCCGGCCGAAGAACAGCGGGACCGTCGGGTCATCGGCCAGCGACTCCCGGCGGCGGTACAGCTGCTGGCGCAGCAGCTGGGTGGAGACGTGGTTGCCGCCGGTCACCGTCCGCCAGTCGGACACCTGGGCGCGCATCACCGCGAGCGCGGCCCGTGCGGCCTCCAGGTGGGCGCGCTCGGCGGTGAGCACCGGATCGTCGGACGACATGCTTCCTCCAGACAGGCGGGACGCGCCGACGACCACGGGTACGCCGGCTTGAGAAGTGATGGGTAGAAAACCCGTGCCCGGCGGGACCACCCGACGGACGGCCCGCACGCAGGGCGGGCTCTGGAGAGACGAGGATTCTACGCCGTTCCCGGGCGCGCGCAACCCAGCGTCGGGATTCGGCCCCCCAGGGGCGGGTCAGCCCTTCAGGCCGGCCGAGGCGATTCCCTCAATGAAGTAGCGCTGCCCGAAGGCGAACAGCACCAGCATCGGCAAGGTGACCACCAGCGCAGCCACCATGACGTACTGATAGTCGCCATGACCTCCCGCGGTCGGTGAGAACAATTGCATCGCGTAGGCGATCCCCAACGGCACTGTGTACTGCTCAGGGCTGCCGAAGTTCAGGTAGATGAGCGGTCCTTGGAATGCGTTCCAGGACGCCTGGAATTCGAAGAGGAATACGATGATGGCGCTCGGCAGCGCCAGCGGGAATGCGATCCGGCGGAACAAGCCGAATGTCGAACAGCCGTCGATGCGGGCGGCCTCGAACAGCTCGCGCGGCAGCGAGAGGTAGAACTGGCGCATCAGGAAGATGTAGAACGATGACCCGAAGACCGTCGCGCCCCACAGCGGGACATTCGTGCCGAGGAAGCCGAGGGTCTTCCAGATCAGGTAGTTCGGGACGAGCGTGACCGCCCCGGGCAGCATCATCGACGCCAGCAGCAGCCCGAACAGGAAGTTCTTGCCCGGAAACCGGAAGTAGGCGAAGCCGAATGCCACCATCGAGCTGGACAGGGTCACCAGGGTGGCCGCGGCGATCGCGATGAAGATCGAGTTGCCAACCCAGGCCAGCAGCGGCAGCTGGTTCCAGACCTCGACGTAGTTCTCCGGCGCCAAGGTCTGCGGGATCAGCCGGTTGTCGAATACCTCCCCGCGGGGCTTCAGGCTGGCTGACAGCAGCCAGGCGAGCGGATAGATGAAGGCGATCGCCAGCGCTGCCAGCATCATCCAGCGCAGCACCTGCCCGATCCAGAACTGGGCGCTGCGTCCGGGCGGGACGTTCTCCAGCACCTCGCTGCCCGGCTCGATCCTGACCGCCGGGGCGGCCGCAGCCCCCGGACGCGCCAGCGGCACCGTGGTCATCGCCGACCCCCCTCGTAGTACACGAACCGGTCGCCGACCCGCATCTGGATCCCCGTGATGATGAGGATGATCACGAACAGCAGCCAGGCCATCGCCGCGGCCAGCCCGAAGTTGAACTGCTGGAAGGCGGCCTGGTACAGGTACACGCCGTAGAAGAGCGCCGCCTCCGGACCCCCACCGGTGTTGTCCCGGAAGAACAGCAGGTAGGCCTGGTCGAACACCTGCAGGGCGGCGATCGTGTTGACGATCACGAGGAAGAACAACGTCGACGAGATCATCGGCACCGTGATCGAGAAGAACTGGCGAAGCCTGGACGCACCGTCCACCGAGGCCGCCTCGTACAGCTCGCGAGGCACGTTCTGCAGCGCCCCGAGCAGGATCACCATCGAGCCCGCCACCTGCCACAGCGACATCAAGACAATGGACGGCTTCACCCAGGCCGGGTCGACCAGCCACTGCGGCCCCTGGATGCCGAAGAACCCGAGGAACTGGTTGATGGCGCCGACGTTGCCGTTCAGCAGCAGCAGGAACACCGACGCGGTGGCGACCATCGGGGTCATCTTGGGCAGGTAGAACACGGTGCGGAAGAACCCCCGGCCCCGCCGGACGCCCGCCAGCAGGATGGCAAGACCGAGCGCGATGATGATGCCGAGCGGCACCTCCAGAGCCGCGTAGAAGAAGGTGTTGCCCAGCGAGGTGAGCACCTTGGGGTCTTCGACGATGAGCTGATAGTTCCGCAGCCCGACGGGTTCGGCGGTGTTCGTAGCGAGGTCGTAGTCGGTGAACGACAGCACCGCCGAGTAGCTCATCGAGATGATCGTGAAGATCAGGAACCCGATGATCCACGGCGCGATGAACAGGTAGCCGGCGATCGCCTCCCGCTTGTTGTACGGCTGGCGGATCTTCTTCGGCCGGGTGGCGGCGGTGGTGGTGGACATCACCGCCGTCCCTACTTGACCTGCTCCCAGGCGCGCTGCGCGGCGGCCTGTGCGTCGGCGAGCGCCTGCTGGGTCGACTTCTCCCCGGTGAGCGCGACGACCACCGCGTTGTTGAGCTCCTGGGTCACCTGCTGGCCGACCGGCGAACTGCCCAGCGTCCGGTTGTTCGGCAGGATCGAGTAGTAGGTGTCGATCACCTGATCGAAGTCCTCGTTGCCGGAGCTCTTCACGAACTGCTCACGCACCGCGGTGTCAGCCAGCGGCGACGCCGTCATCAGCCCGGTCGCAATGGAGTTCTTCTCCTCCACAGTCTTGGCCCGCGCCTCGCCGGCCGCCAGCCAGGCCTCGGTCGAGGTGGCGTGGATCGCCCAGGCGCACGCCGACGACGGGTTCTTGGCGGCCTTCGGGATCGCGAACGAGGTGCCGCCCGCCATCGCCACCGGCTCGCCGTTGGCGTCCTTGATCGGGATCGCCTCGATGCTCACCTGGTCGGAAGTGTTGGCCAGGACGTTGGGGTACCACTGGGCCCACGTCTGGACGCCGACCTGGTCCTTGACGTACTGGTTGGCGTCGCCGAAGACGTCCATGGTGTCCTTGAAGCTCTTCACCTTGGCGTAGCCGCCCTGGGCGTCCATCAACTGCTTGAGCCAGTCCAGCGCCTCGAGGTTCTTCGGGTTGTCCAGGGTCGGGGAGCCGTCCTCGTTGTACACCTGGCCGCCGAACGCGACCACCCAGGTACCGAACGAGCCGGGAAGGTCGGCGTCGAACCCGAGCACTGTCGGGTTGCCGCCCTCCTCGGCGTACATCTTCTTGGCCGCCTCGAGCACCTTCGCCGGCTGCGAGGTGTCAAGGTCGGCGGCGGTGACGCCGGCCTTCTCCATCACCCGCTTGTTGGCCAGCAGCGCCGAGGCCTGGAAGAACTGCGGCACCGCGTAGACGGCGCCGTCGTAGCTGACCTCGGCGATGGCCGACGGGTAGTACTGCTGGTCGGGGGTGACGCCCCACAGGCTGTAGCACTGGTCGAGCGGAAGCAGCAGGTCCTTGGCTGCGAACGTCGCGACCACGTTGCGGTCGACCTGGATCAGGTCGGACGCCTGTCCTGCCGCCGCCTGGGCGGCGAACTTCTGCGGGTCGAAGTTCGTGGTGTCCATGTCAACGGTCAGGCCGCCCAGCTGCTGCGCGGCGTAGTCGGCCCGGGACTGCCCCACCTCGTCGGAGGGGTTGAAGCCGCTGGTCTTGAGCGTGCCGCTGACCTCCTTGCTGAAGACGTCCGCCGCGGAGGCTGATCCACCGGGCTGCGGCCCTGGCCCTCCCCCGCCGCACCCGGAGAGAGCGAGCGCGGACGCCGCTGCGAGCGCCAATCCGATCCTGACCCAGTTCTTCATGGCTGACCTCCAGCTGCGGCAGTGCCCGACTGCGGAATTAAACCCTCTTTGACACCGCACAAACAGCGTGAATCTAGAAAGGGTTGGAATTACGAAGAGCGGTTTCACTCTCGCCAAGATCGGGTAACGAATTTCTCTCTTGCCCCACTCCGGACCACCACCCTTGGCCGGGCGTGCGAGAAATTATAAGCATTCAACTTCGAATTATAAGCATTCATCCCGATCGCCGGGTGCCCCTCCCACCGCCGGGGCGGTTACGCCTCGTGGAGAACTCCCTCCTTGCGTCCGCGTCCACGCCTTGGATCGCCGGGCTTACGGGGCAGGGCCACCGGGTACACGATGAGGCATGAGTGAGAAGCTGCGGCGGCTGGCCGCACAACTGAGTGAGGTTGACCAGGCGATCGCCGCTGCGCCGCTGTACGCAGATCCCGGCAACCCCGCGGCAGGCTTCAGCGATGAACTGGTCGAGCTGGTGGCCCGCGAGACCGAGGTGGTCGGCCAGTTGGCCGATTCGGCCCGCGAAGAGGTCATCGGGAGCTGAGGCCCGCGCCGTCCGTCGCTGGATGAGCGCGACGGCGTGTCGCGCTGCCCGGCGCGTGGTCACGCGGGCGACGTCTGGCGCTCCCACGCGGCTACGGGCCCGGCGACCTCGCGCATCATCGGGTGCGGAGCCCTCAGTTGCGACACCTGGCCGGCCAGCACATCGGGTGAGCGGACCCGCAACTTCTCGAGCAGCAGCGCCCACTCCAGATCGAGCTGCCCCGTGGTGACCTCCAGCGACGCACCGGGGTCGGTCTTCAGGATCCTGCCGGTGTCGAAGCGGTAGCCGCGCCCTCCGGCCTCCTCGGAGACGTGGCCGAGATACCGGCCGATCGCGCCGAGCGGGTCGGGCAGGGCACGGAACCGGTCCAGCTGCGGGTGCCGGGTGTAGCCCCTGGTGCGGCCGGCCAGGACCGCCTGGGCCAGCAGACCCTCCCGCCAGCATGCGGTCAGCCCCTGCCGGTCGAGATGCCGCGGGTGGACGCTCCACAACCTCATGACCCCACCGTAGGTCGGGACGGCACCTCCCGGGAGCGGCAGCCGTGAGTGATCCTTGCCGTGGACGGGTACACAGGCAGTAGTCGACGAGCCGAGCAGCCGGAGGAACCGATGGCAACGCGGAACCGTGACAGCTGTGACGCGGTCGTGATCGGGTCCGGTCCCAACGGTCTGGTGGCCGCCAACGCGCTGGCCGACGCCGGATGGCAGGTCATGGTGCTCGAGGCCCAACCCGAGCCCGGTGGCGCGGTGCGCAGCGCCGAGGTGACAGCCCCGGGCTACACCACCGACCTGTTCAGCGCCTTCTACCCGCTCGCTGCGGCCAGCCCGGTGATCCAGGCCCTCGAACTGGCGCGGCACGGACTTGAGTGGCGGCGTGCGCCGGCAGTCCTCGCCCACCCGCTCGACGACGGACGCGCCGCCGTCCTGCACACCGACCCCGACCAGACCGCGGCCGGGCTTGACGAGTTCGCGCCCGGCGACGGGGACGCCTGGCTGGCGATGCTCGCCGAGTGGCGCCGGGTGCGCGGCCCCGTCCTGAAGGCGCTGTTCACCCCGTTCCCACCCGTCACGGCGGGCGCCCGGCTCGCGCTGGCGCTGCGCACCGCCGGTGCGCTGCGGCTGGCCCGGCTGGGCGTCACGCCGGTGCGCCGCCTCGGTGAGGAGACCTTCGCCGGGGACGGCGGCCGGCTGCTGCTCACCGGCAACGCCATGCACTCCGATATCCCGGCCGACGGCGCCGGCAGCGGCCTGTTCGGCTGGCTGCTGGCGATGCTCGGCCAGGACGTCGGCTTCCCGGTGCCCCGCGGCGGCGCCGGCGGCCTCACCTCGGCGCTGGTCGCGCGGCTGCACGCCCGCGGTGGACAGGTGTGCACCAACAGCCCGGTCACAGAGGTGCTGGTCCGCGGCACCCGCGCCGGTGGCGTCCGGCTGGCCGACGGCAGCGTGGTCGCCGCCCGCCGCGCCGTGTTGGCCGACGTGTCAGCAC
>JAEZGC010000285.1 GCA_023437345.1 Actinomycetes bacterium | reverse complement strand
GAGTGGGAGTCGGGGTTGGCGTCGGGGTCGGCGTCATCGCGGGAGTCGGCGTCGGCGTCGGGGTGGGGGTGGCCGCGGGGGCCGTCGGTAGCGGCGGCGGCTGCGTCGCGCAGGAACCGAGCACAAGGGCGGTGGCGACGGCCAGGGCGGTGGCGACCCCCGGGTTGAGCTTGCCTGGCATGCCGGCTCCTTCCGCACGGTGGCCGGGGCGGCCACGCACCGATTATGCCGCCGGTCGGGCTACTGGCGCGGGACCGACCCTCCCGCCGGTCGCGGCCTCGTCGTAGCGGCCCGCACCGGCTAGCCTGAGGGCTCCGACGGGAAGGACCAACGATGGCGACCGGGAAATCCAAGATGCGGGTCGGGATCCTCACCGCCGGCGGCGACAGCCCCGGCCTGAACGCGGCCATCCGCGGCTTCGGCAAGGCGGCGATCAGCCACTACGGGATGGATCTGATCGGTTTCCGGGACGGGATCCGCGGCCTGGTCGAGAACCGTCACGTCCAGCTCGACACCAAGGCGTTGTCGGGCATCCTCACCGTCGGCGGCACGATCCTGTCGACCAGCCGCGACAAGGTGCACCGCATGCTGGTGGACGGCGAGGTCCGCGACATGCGCTCCCAGGTGGTGGAGAACTACGAGAAGGAGGGCCTGGACGCGCTCGTCCTGCTCGGCGGCGGCGGGACGGCGAAGAACGCGATGCGGCTGCACGACATGGGCCTCAACGTGATCCACCTGCCGAAGACGATCGACAACGACATCGCCCACACCGATACGAGCTTCGGTTTCGCGACGGCGATGGAGATCGCCACCGAGGCCATCGACCGGCTGCACAGCACGGCGCACAGCCACCACCGGATCATCCTGACCGAGATCATGGGGCACCGGGCCGGCTGGCTCACGCTGGGCGCCGGGATCGCCGGCGGCGCCGACATCATCCTGCTCCCCGAGATCCCGTACTCGGTGGAGTCGATAGCCCAGACGATCAACCGGCGCCGCGCGTCCGGCAGCAATTTCAGCGTGGTGGCGGTGGCCGAGGGCGCCCGCGACCTGGACGACGCCGCCGACGTTGAAGCCGCCGAGGCGCTGGTGAAGGCGGCGAAGACCCCGGAGGCGGTCGGGGCGGCGAAGAAGCACCTCGCCAACGTGGCCGACACCCAGCGGGAGCACACCTTCAAGCTCGCCCGCGAGCTGGAGGCGCTGACCGGGCTGGAGTCCCGGGTCTCCATCCTCGGCTACGTGCAGCGCGGCGGCACGCCCGTCGCCGCCGACCGCCTGCTCGGCTCGCGGATCGGGACCGCTGCCGCGCACCACGTCGCCAGGGGCGAGTTCGGCATCATGGTCGCCGCCCGCGGCGAGGAGACCGCTCCGGTCCCGCTGGGCGACGTCGCCGGCAACCTCAAGCTTGTGCCGTTGGACCACGAGTGGATCCAGACCGCCCGCAAGCTCGGCACCGGCCTGGGCGAGAGCTGAGCAGCTCCCGGGGTGTCGGCGGACGGGCGTAGCCTCGCGCCATGCGGTACGAGTTCCGCTCCGAGGTGACCCGCTGGAACAGCCGGGAGGACAGCTGGTACTTCGCGCACGTCCCGGTCGAGGAGGCGGCTGAGATCGCCGACCTGCCGATCCCGCCGCGCGGCTTCGGGTCGCTGCGGGTGCTGGTGACGATCGGCGCCACGACCTGGCCGACGTCGATCTTCCCCGGCGGTGACGGACGCTACGCGCTGCCGCTGAAGCGCGACGTCCGCCGACGCGAGGGGATCGAGCCGGGCGACATCGTCACCATCGCCGTCGAGCTGGTCGACCTGGTCGACTGAGCCGGCTCACAACGCCGCGCGCACCACGTGGGCCAGGGCTGCGATCGCGGTGTCTATCTGGTCCGGGCTCACCGTGACGAACGACAGCCGCAGGGTTCGCGGGTCGGCTCCGGTGGCGAAGAACGGCGAACCGGGGACGAACGCCACCCCCGCCTCGACCGCGGACGGCAGCAGGGCCAGCGCGTCCAGCCCGGCCGGCAGCCGCAGCCACAGGAACATGCCACCCGCCGGGGTGTTCCAGGTGGCGCCGAGGCCGGCGAACTCGCGTCCGAGAGCGGAGAGCATGTGGTCGCGGTGGCTGCGGTACCGCTCCCGGATCGTCGGGACGTGGCGGTCGAGGAACCCGTCGCGCACCACCTCGTGGACGATCCGCTGGTTGAAGCCGGGGCTGTGCAGGTCGGCGGCCTGCTTGGCCTGCAGCAGCTTGGGGTAGACCTGCGCCGGCGCGACCAGGAACCCGACCCGCAGGCCGGGGGCGAGCACCTTGGAGAACGACCCGAGGTAGATCACCCCGTCCGGGTTGCGGGCGGCCAGCGGCGGGGGCGGCGGAGTGTCGAACCACAGCTCGCCGTACGGGTTGTCCTCCACCAGCGGCAGCCCGCGGTCGGCCGCCACCTCGACCAGCCGGGCCCGGCGGGGCTCGTCGAGCATCCGTCCGGTCGGGTTCTGGAAGGTGGGCAGCGCGTACAGCAGCCGGGCGTTGCCGACGTCGGGGTGGTCGGCCAGGGCGTCGGGCAGGATGCCGTCGTCGTCGGTGGGGACGCCGGACGTGGCGGCGCCGAACGGGCTGAACGCCTGCAGCGCCCCGAGGTAGGTGGGGGTCTCGACCAGGACGGGGCTGGCCTCGTCGATCAGGACCTTCGCGACCAGGTCGAGGCCCTGCTGGGAGCCGGTGGTGATCAGCACCCTGGCCGGGTCGACGTCCCACGGCAGCCGGTCGGCGACGAACTCACGCAGCGGTCCGTACCCCTCGCTGGCCGAGTACTGCAGCGCGGCGGCAGCGTCCTGCTCGAGAACGCGCTGCGCCGCGCGGGCGAATGCGGCGACCGGGAAGGTGGCCGGGGAGGGCAGCCCGCCGGCCAGGCTGATCACGCCGGGGCGTTCGGTCACCTTGAGGATCTCGCGGATCACCGACGGGTTCAGCCCTGCCGCCCGGCCGGCCAGCTTCCACGACAGCGCGGTCATCGTCTGCTCACCCATCCACCATCTCCATCTCGAGGCCGAGCCAGTCGGCAAGGCTCAGGATCTCAGCCTGCACCGCAGCGGCGACATCCGGCGTCCACTGGTGGTCCTGGTGGACCTGCCACACCCGCAACCGGCCCGCCTTGCGATCAGCCTTCGCGTCCAGCTTGCCGACCAGCCGGTCGCCGTGCAGGATCGGCAGCGCGAAGTACCCCCAGCGTCGTTTCGCCGCCGGCTTGTACATCTCGAGGATGTACTCGAAGTCGAACAGGGCCTCCGCCCGCGCCCGGTCGAAGACCAGCCTGTCGAACGGCGACAGCAGGGCGGTGCGGGGCAGGAACCGACGGCCCAGGTCGTCCAGCGCCTCGGGGTCGACCCGCCACGGCCCCGGGACATCAGCCACCTCTGCCGCCTCGCCGGCTACGCGGACGTCGAGCCGCTCCAGCGGCACCTCGGTGAGGTGCGGCCGCGCGATGCCGAGTGACTGCAGCCGGCGCAGGTCACGACGCCGTTCGGCCTCCTCGTGGTCGATCTCGGGCAGCCCGGGCGGGTACACCCGCTCGGCGAGGTCCCACCACCGCTCCCGGCCGGTGCGGCGGGCGATCGCCACCTCCCCCAGCCGGGCGAGGATCTCCAGCAGCTGGGTGACGTTGCGGTTGTTGGTCCACCCGGTCGAGCCCCAGGACCGTTGCGCGGTGTCGGGGATCTCCCCGGTGGGCAGCGGTCCCCGCTCCCGGAGCAGGGCGAGCACGTCGCGGCGGAAGGTGTCGTTGGCGGCCAGCCAGTCGCGGGCATCGGCGTAGCGCAGCGGCAGCCTCATCTGGGCCTGCAGCAGCGGCAGGTCGATCATCGGGCGGTACATCCCGTTGTACTCGAAGACCGTCCGGTCCACCTCGACCGCCTGCTGCAGGTGGGCGTGCTCGTAGCCGATCCCGAGCCGGGTCCACAGGATGTGGTCCTCGCTCGGGGCGATCGCGCTCGTCGGGTCGATGTTCAGCACGGTCAGCGCCTCGACCACCTCGGCCACGAAGGACGGCCGCTCGGCCTCCAGCAGCTGCGCGCGGACCGCCAGCCGGCGCGCGTCCTGCTTGCTGAGCCGGTGCATGCAGCGACAATAACTCCCGACCCCGACCGGCAAACCGGGGCGAATCGGCCGTCCGAGGGCGATATTCCCTCCGGTGGCCGCCCGGTTCCGGTTCTGGGCCGGTGGCCCACCCAGCGACTCGGCCGTGGGCTGCCGGGGGCGGGGCGACTACCCTGAGAGCCCTGGCATTCGAAGGAGAGACAGGCGATGCCCGCACTCAGGTCCCGCACCACCACCCACGGACGCAACATGGCCGGCGCCCGGGCGCTGTGGCGTGCCACCGGCGTCCAGGACTCCGATTTCGGCAAGCCGATCATCGCGATCGCGAACTCCTTCACCCAGTTCGTGCCCGGCCACGTCCACCTCAAGGACATGGGCCAGCTGGTCGCCGGCGCGATCAAGGAGGCCGGCGGGATCGGCCGGGAGTTCAACACGATCGCCGTGGACGACGGCATCGCGATGGGCCACGCCGGGATGCTCTACTCGCTGCCGAGCCGCGAGATCATCGCCGACTCGGTGGAGTACATGGTCAATGCCCACGCCGCCGACGCGCTGGTCTGCATCTCCAACTGCGACAAGATCACCCCCGGCATGCTGCTGGCGGCGCTGCGGCTGAACATCCCCACGGTCTTCGTCTCCGGCGGGCCGATGGAGGCCGGACGGGTGCTCGGCAGCCGGATCATCTCCGGCGCGCCGGACGAGGGCGGCTCGGTGCGGCTCGACCTGATCGACGCCATGACGAAGGCTGTCGACGAGTCGGTCAGCGACGAGCAGATCGCCGCCATCGAGGAGAACGCCTGCCCTACCTGCGGGTCGTGCTCGGGCATGTTCACCGCCAACTCGATGAACTGCCTGACCGAGGCGCTCGGACTGTCGCTGCCCGGCAACGGCTCGACGCTGGCGACGGCGGCAGCCCGCAAGGAGCTGTTCCTGGCGGCCGGGCGGCTGGTCGTCAAACTCGCCAACCGGTACTACGGCGAGGACGACGAGTCGGTGCTGCCGCGCAGCATCGCCACCAAGGCGGCGTTCAGTAATGCGATGCGCCTTGACGTCGCGATGGGCGGGTCGACCAACACCGTGCTGCACATCCTGGCGGCCGCCCACGAGGCCGGGGTCGACTTCACCATGGACGACATCGACGCGCTGTCCCGAGTCACCCCATGCCTTGCCAAGGTCGCGCCTAACACCACCAAGTACTACATGGAGGACGTCCACCGGGCCGGCGGGATGCCGGCGATCCTCGGCGAACTGCGCCGCGGCGGGCTGCTCGACGAGTCGGTTCACGCCGTCCACTCAGACTCGCTTGCCGAGTGGCTGGACGCCTGGGACCTGCGCGGCGGCAAGGCGTCGGCCGAGGCCATGGACCTGTGGTACGCCGCCCCGGGCGGGGTCCGCACCACCGAGGCGTTCAGCTCGACGAACCGCTGGGCCGACCTCGACACCGACGCCGAGCAGGGCTGCATAAGGTCGGTGGCGCACGCCTACACCGTCGACGGCGGGCTGGCGGTGCTGAAGGGCAACCTCGCCCCGGACGGCGCGATAGTGAAGACCGCCGGCGTCCCGGAGGACCAGTGGCGCTTCCGCGGCCCCGCGGTGGTGACCGAGTCGCAGGAGGACGCCGTCGAGGCGATCCTGAGCAAGCGGGTGCAGCCCGGCGATGTCGTCGTGGTCCGCTACGAGGGCCCCAAGGGCGGCCCGGGGATGCAGGAGATGCTGTACCCGACGTCCTACCTGAAGGGCACCGGCCTCGGCCCGAAGTGTGCGCTGATCACCGACGGACGGTTCTCCGGCGGCTCGTCGGGGCTGTCGCTGGGCCACATCTCGCCGGAGGCCGCGTCAGGCGGAACCATCGGCCTGGTGGAGGACGGCGACCTGATCGAGATCTCGATCCCTGACCGGTCGATCAACCTGCTGGTCGGCGAGGACGTCCTCGAGGAGCGGCGGCTGCGGCAGAACCAGCTGGGCTGGCGGCCGCGGAGCCGGGAGCGTCAGGTGTCGCAGGCGCTGCAGATCTACGCCGCGCTGGCGCTGTCAGCCGACAAGGGAGCCGCCCGGTCGATCGAGCAGGGCTTCCAGCCGCCGGTGGCGGCGCCGTCCGACGCGTCGGTGCTGCCCCTGTGAGGATGGCTCGGGACGGTTCCGCCACGCAGCGCCTCCTGGTGAGGACTGGCGGATGACCGGCCGGGTCAAGGCCCTGATCCTCGACGCCGACGGCGTCGTCCAGCACCCCAGCCCGGGCTGGCTGATCGGCTGGGCGCGCCTGGGCGGGCCGCGTTTCCTCCTCGAGGCCAGCGAGCAGGAGAACCTGACGCTGACCGGCGAGGCGGACCTGGCTCCGCTGATCACCGCGCTGCTGGAGCGCCGCAAGCTGGACCTCACCTTCGAGCAGGTGCTGGAGCACTGGTGCTCGATCGACATCGACAACCGGATGCTTCAGCTGTGCGACAAGGTGAGGGCGCAGGGCGTCCTGGTCGCGATGGGCACCAACCAGAACCCGTACCGCGGCCGGTACATGCTGGAGGAGTTGCCTTACGCCGACCACTTCGACGTGCTGTTCCACTCCTGGCAGATCGGCCACGCCAAGCCCGACCCGGCATTCTTCACCCACATCGTGGGCGAGTTGGGGGTGCGCCCGGACGAGGCGGTGTTCGTCGACGACATGGCGGCCAATGTCGCCGGGGCGCGCGCCGCGGGGCTGCGCGGCGTCCACTTCTCCCTGCTCGACACCTACGGCGAGCTGCGGGCCCGGCTTCGCACCTTGGGCGTTCCCGGCGTGTAGCGGTTCCGCGACGACCTCAGGGGGCGAGGCGTTCCCTGACCCAGCGGTCGCCGTCGCGGCGGTACCTGATCCTGTCGTGCAGCCGGCTGAGCCGGCCCTGCCAGAACTCCCACAGGTCGGGGACCAGGCGGAACCCGCCCCAGTGCTCTGGCCGCGGCGGGTTGAGCCCGAAGCGGGCGGACGCGGCCGCGGCGTTGGCCAGCAGCACCGCGCGGGAGCCGATCACCTCGCTCTGCGGCGACGCCCAGGCGCCGATCCGGGAGTCGAGCGGGCGGGTCGCGAAGTAGGCGTCGGACTCCTCGGCGCTGGTGCGCTCCACGCGTCCCTCGACCCGCACCGTCCGGTCCAGTCCTGGCCAGTAGAACTGCAGCGCGGCGAACGGGTTGGCCGTCAGGTCGCGGGCCTTGCGGGAGTTGTAATTGGTGAACCAGACCAGCCCGTCGGCGTCCATCGACTTCAGCAGCACGACCCGGGTGGACGGCCGCCCGTCGGTGCCCACGGTGGCCAGCGTCATCGCGTTCGGGTCGCCGATGCCGGACTCGATGGCGTCGTGCACCCACCGCTCGAACTGCGCCAGCGGCTCGTCGGCCGCTTCGGACTCGGCAAGTTCCGGCTGGTCGTAGCTCCTGCGAAGGTTCCTCAGATCCACGCCCGAAGCTTAGGCCCCGGCCCGGCGGGCCACCTGCCGCACCCTTGGGGCGGTCGCCAGCCGACGGCTCAGGCCGGTTCGCCCCGCACCGTGTGGACGGGCGGACGGTCGCCGCGGATCGACGCCGCCATGTCGACCACCCGGCGGGTGGCGCGCACGTCGTGGGCGCGGAACACGACAGCGCCCAGCCAGGCCGCGACCGCGGTGGCGGCGAGCGTCCCCTCCAGCCGGTCGTCGACGGGCAGGTCGAGGGTCTCGCCGACGAAGTCCTTGCGCGACAGGGACTGCAGCACCGGGTAGCCGAGCGCTGCCACCTCGTCGGTCGCGCGCAGCACCCTCAGCGAGTGCCGGGTGGTCTTGCCGAAGTCCAGCGTCGGGTCGATCAGGACGGCTTCGGGGCTCACGCCGGCCGCTACCGCACGCGCCGCCCCGGACCGCAGCCCGTCCAGGACTGACGCGACCACGCCGTCCGGCTCGGGCGGATAGCTGACCCCGACCGGATCGGTGCGGGGTGGCAGCCCGCCGGTGTGGGAAACCACGTAGCCCGCGCCGAGTCGGGCGGCGACGCCGGCGAGGTCGGGCTCGGCGCCGGCCCAAGTGTCGTTGACCAGGTCGATCCGGGCGTCGGCGCAGGCCAGCGCCACGTCGCACCGCCACGTGTCGAGGCTGAGCAGGACCTCCGGGTGCCGGTCCCGGACGGCGCGCAGGAAGGGCCCCACCCTTTCGATCTCCTCTGCCACGCTGACCGGCGGGCCGACCTGGCCGGCGCGGACGCCGCCCACGTCGATGATGTCGGCCCCCTCGGCGACGAGCCTGTCGACGGCGGCGAGTCCGGCCTCGAGGTCGGTGAACCGGGCGTTGGCGTAGAACGAGTCGGGCGTCCGGTTGACCACCCCCATCACCGCGGGACGGGACGCGTCGAACCGCCGTCCGCGCAGGATCAGTGGCGCGGGCTGGACGAAGGAGGCCATGCCCCCACTCTGCCGCACCCCGCGTCGGGCAGCGAGGCAGACGCCTCCATGGTGTTGCAGGGGTCCAGCGATATCCTGAGGCAACGCCACCGCAGGCGCGCTTTGCAGGGAGGCCCCCCATGTCCCAGCAGCAGACCGCCGGTTTCGCCGGCATCACCCTCGATTCCCATGACCTGACCACCTCCGCGATCACCGTGGTTCGCGTTGCGCTCGGCCTGCTCGGCGCAGCGGCGCTGGTGATCGGTGCGCTCATCGTCCTCGCCCCGGCCAAGACCGCCATCGCGGTCGCCTGGCTGCTCGGCCTCTACTGGATCCTCGCCGGCGTCGGCTACGTCGC
>JAEZGC010000125.1 GCA_023437345.1 Actinomycetes bacterium | reverse complement strand
TCGGCGTCCTGGCCGGTCACGATCGGCAGGCCCTTGTCGATGGTCGGGCCCATGCCGACACCCTGCAGCGCGGTGATGATGCCGCGGGACAGGCCGTCGTACGGGGCGAGGACGCCCTTGAGGCCCTCACCGGTGCCACCGTAGGTGGAGGTCAGCAGGTCTTCCATCCGCTTCTGGGCGGTCTCCTGCAGCCACCGCAGGATCGCGGCCTGCTCGATGGTGGTCTGGCCGGACTTCACAACCAGGGTGCCGTCATCCATGAACGGCTGCAGGGTGTCGATGGCACCCTTCCAGAACAGGTGGGCGTTGTTGTCGTCCAGCGAACCGGCGAACAGCTCGATCTGCTGGCCCTTCTCGGCGGACCCGGTGGCGTTGCCGTCGCGGTCGGTGATCTCCATGCCGGCCAGCAGCGCGGTCGCCTGCGCCACGCCGACGGCGTAGTTGTCGAAGGTGACGTAGAAGTCGACGTTCCCGCTGTCACGGATGAGGCGGTCGTAGGCGATCACCTTGATGCCCTTGTCGGCCGCGGCCTGCAGCTGGCTGGTCAGCGCGGTGCCGTCGATGGCGGCGATGATGAGCACCTTCGCGCCGGCGGTGATCATCGCGTCGACCTGCTGGGTCTGGGTCGGGATGTCGTCGTTGGCGTACTGCAGGTCGACCTTGTAGCCGGCCTTCTCGAGCCCTGCCTTCACTGCCTCGCCGTCGGCGATCCAGCGCTCGGAGGTCTGGGTGGGCATCGCCACACCGACCAGCACGTCGGCCGGGGCGGCCGGGGCGCTGCTGCTGGCCTCGCCGCCAGGGGCCGGGGCGGTGCTCGGGGCACCGGCTCCGCCGCCGCCACAGGCGGTCAGCGCAAGCGCGGCCGCCAAGCCCGCGATCGCAAGTCCGATTCGTCGCATTGTGCACTCCTTCTCGTCACTGAGAGACAAAGCCGTCGAGCCCCGCGACAGGACTCATCCGGCACCCGCCGGCGGCTTTCTGCAGCGCTGACTCTACGTGCCCGTGACGGGTTTCGCAGGCCCGAAGGATCACATTCGTACAACAATGTGAGCGCCCACATATCGCATGTGACGTTGTGTATCGATTTCAGGAACCGCTAGAGCCAGTCGATCCGGCGGAACAGTACGAACAGCCCGGTCGCGCCCAGGAGGATGGCCAGCGCGCTCATCGCCACCCCCGCACCGGTGTTGTAGCCCGGGTAGGGCAGGTTCTGGCCGAACCACCCGGTGACCGCGGTAGGGACGGCGATGATGGCCGCCCAGCCGGCGAGCTTCTTCATGATGTCGTTGAGCCGGGCATCCTGCAGCGACAGGTTGGTCTCGAAGGCGTTGCCCACCACCTCACGCAGCGACTCGCTCCACTCCGCGGCCCGGATCACATGGTCGTACAGGTCGTCGAAGTAGCCGTCGAGTTCCCGGCTCGCCGGGTCGTCGGCGGTTCGCGAGCGCATCACCGCTGCCACCACCTCCCGCATCGGCAGCACCTTGCGCCGCAACTGGACCAGCGCCTTGCGCACCCCGAAGATGCGCTGCTGGATGCGCCGGTTGCGCCGCGAGTTGTGGACCCCTGACTCACCGAACAGCAGGTCCTCCAGGCCCTCGACTGCATCGTCGAGCCCCTGGATCGCCTCGAAGTGGCCGTCCACCACGGTGTCCAGCAGGCCGTGTACCAGCGCCCCGACGCCCAGCCGCAACAGCCCGTCCTCGGCCCACCTTGTGATCAGCGGGTCTGTGTCGAGGCCCGAGGTGCTCACCGTGATCAGGGCGCGCGGCAACACGAAGGCCGAGATCCGGGGCGTCTGCAACCGCAGTGTTGCGGGCGGCTCGGTGACGAGATGGGTGGCGTAACAGGTGAGAAAGGTGTGGCTGGCGTGGCGGGTCGCCTTGGGCCGCTCCTCGGGCGCGATCGCGTCCTCGACTGCATGCCGGTCGAGGTGCAGCTCGTCGGCCAGTTCGGCCAGCACCCCTGGCTCTGGCCGGTCGAGGTGGAACCACACCAGGACGTCGGGGTCGGCGAGCAGGTCGCTCAACTCGACCAGCGGGAAGTCCTCCCGCTCCAGCATCCCGCCACGCCACACCCGGCTGCGCGCTGTGCCCACCCGTCCAGCATGGCACCGCTGCACCCACCTGGGGAGATTGCCACCCCGGCCGCCTGGAACCGGTAGCGTGGGCGGCCTGGGGACAGGGGTGAGGTGCGGTGCAGATTGGGCTGACGTGCGATCTCGGGCGTCGCTACGAAGAACTCTGGCTTGAGGCTGAGCGGGAAGTATGGCCGCTTGTCAGCGAGGTGTCGATACCGTGTGGCGGGCACGGCGGGGACCCGCGCTCGATGTTGCTCGCGGTGGCCGAGGCCGCGGCGCGGTCGCTGCCGGTGGGCGCCGCGCTGGGCTACCGGGACCCGACCTCCGGCGGGGAGCGGTTCATCGACTACCACAGCGACGACCTGGCGGCTGAACTGCTCTTCCAGCTCGGTGGCCTCGAGTCCCTGGTGGTCAGCGAGGGCGGCCGGCTGGAGTTCGTCAGGGCGGCCGGGGCGCTGGGTGAGGCCGCCCTCAGCGACCGTTGCCACGCCTGGGCGATAGTCAACGCCGTCCTCGACTTCGACGACACCCTGACGGTGGTGGGGCAGGCCGGTTCCCGGCTGCTGGCCACCGCCGAGCGGCACGGGCTGGCCACCGCCGTGGAGTACCAGCTGCGGGTGCCGCCGGCGCGGGGCAAGAGCCTGCGCGCCACCGGCCCCGATCCGGCGGAGATCGCCGAGCGGGCGGTCGAGGCGCAGGGCGAGCTGCGGCAGTACGAGGCATCGCGGCTCGAGATGATGCGCCAGTACGCCGACCTGGAAACCTGCCGGCGGGCGTTCCT
>JAEZGC010000166.1 GCA_023437345.1 Actinomycetes bacterium | reverse complement strand
CACCGTGCCGTGCATGCCGGGCATCCCCAGGTTGAGCTCGTGGCTGTCGGGGAACACGCCGCGGGCCATCTAGGTGGTGACCACCGGAATGCCGGTGATCTGCACCAGGGCTGCCAGCTGCTCGTGGGCGCGGGCCTTGACCGCGCCGCCTCCGACGTAGAGCACCGGCCGCTGCGCGGCGGCGATCAGCCGGGCGGCCTCACGCAGCTGCTTGACGTGCGGCTTGGTGGTCGGCCGGTAGCCGGGCAGGTCGAGCGCCTCGGGCCACTCGAAGGGGGCCGTCGACGCCAGCGCGTCCTTGGCGATGTCGACCAGCACCGGGCCCGGACGGCCGGTCGCGGCGATGTGGAAGGCGGCCGCGATGGCGTGCGGGATGTCCTGGGCGCGGGTGATCAGGAAGCTGTGCTTGGTGATCGGGAAGGTGATGCCACGGATGTCGGCCTCCTGGAAGGCGTCAGTGCCGATCGAGGTCGACCCCACCTGCCCGGTGATGGCGACTATCGGAACCGAGTCCATGTAGGCGTCGGCGATCGCGGTGACGAGGTTGGTTGCGCCCGGACCGGAGGTCGCTATGCACACTCCCACCTTGCCGGTGGCGACCGCGTAGCCCTCGGCGGCGTGACCGGCTCCCTGCTCGTGGCGCACCAGGATGTGCCGGATGAGCTTGGAGTCGAAAAGCGGGTCGTAGGCGGGCAGGATCGCGCCGCCCGGGATACCGAAGACCACCTCGACACCGACCCGCTCGAGGGACTCCACCAGGGCCTGCGCCCCGGTCAGCAGCTGCGGCGCGTCGGCCGGTGTCTCGACCTGGCTCATTTCCTCAACCTTTCCTCGATACCTGTTCCGTGCAACAAAAAACCCCCGCTGCGAACGCAGGCGAGGGAGCGTGTCGGATGAGCTTGGGCTCAGGCGACACGCTGGCTAACTACGAGGGTGAACAGGCGCACGAGGAAAGCGTGGCCGGTCCGCACCTGCCGTGTCAACCCGTGGCCGGGCCGTCCTGCATGCTGGGCAAGGCTCAACCTCCCCCTTCGACTTCACAGCGTGCGGGTTGTGGTCGCGTAGCGCTTTCCCGAACGATGGACGGGTCGAACCACAGTAAGGGGAAGCACTATGGCCACGACGTGGGCTCCGCCACGCCAACCGCTGCGACGTTGCCTGACCGGCCTTGCTACGGCAGCCCTGGTAGCGGGCGCCGCGGTGGCCGGCGCGCCGTCGGCCAGCGCCGCCCCCGAGCAGATCAGCGCCGTGAACTCCACCCTCACGATCACCACCGCCGGCTGGGGCCACGGCCGCGGCATGTCCCAGTACGGCGCGCAGATGGCCGCAAAGGATGGGCTGTCCTACACGAAGATCCTGGCCTTCTACTACCCGGGCACCAAGGTCGAGACGCTGGCCGACAACGACACGATCCGGGTCTGGATCACCGCCGACACCGACAACAAGCTCCACTTCTACCCCGCCGCCGGCCTGCGGCTGCGGGACTCGGCCAAGCGCACCTTCACGCTGCCCACCGGCAAGAACTACACGAAGTGGCGGATCTCACGGTCGGGCTCCAAGCGTGTGCTGTACTACCGCGACGCCAAGGGCAAGTACCGCAAATACACCAACTCCAAGTTCAAGCTCGACCCCAAGCGGGTGTGGTACGCCGAGAACACCAAGTCGAAGACGGTGAAGCTCTACCTCGCCTCCGGCAACCGGACCTATCGCGGGTCACTGTCGCTGCGGTTCTACGGCAGCGGCGCCCGGACGGTGAACAACGTCGCGATGCAGGACTACCTGCGATCGGTGGTTCCCTCGGAGATGCCGGCGTCCTGGCAGGCCGAGGCGCTCAAGGCACAGACAGTCGCCGCCCGCACCTACGCCGCCCGGTACCGCGCCAATCTCGGCGGCAAGCAGGTCTACGACATCTGCAACACCGCCGCCTGCCAGGTCTACAAGGGGACGATGACCGAGCACTCAGCCTCGGACGCGGCAGTGAAGGCAACCGCCGGAAAGGTCCTCACACACGACAAGAAGTACGCCTGGACCGAGTTCTCCTCCTCCAACGGCGGCTACTCGGTGAAGGGCCAGTACTCCTACATCAAGGCCCAGGAGGACCCCTACGACGCTGCTGCCAACCAGGTGTGGGCGACCGCGGTCAAGACCTCCACCATCGAGGGCAAGTACCCCAAGATCGGCAAGCTGAAGTCCATCACCCTCGAGCGCGACGGCAAGGGACGCTGGGGCGGCAGGGTGACCAAGGTGACGCTGACCGGCTCCAAGGCCAGCCAGTCGGTGTCCGGCACCTCGTTCAAGAGCGCGCTGGGACTGCGGGAGACCCTGATGACCATCTCGGGTGGCCTGGCGGTCAACACCGCCAACTACACCCGCTGGCAGAGCAAGGACTTCGGCGGCTCGAAGGGAGCCCTGCTCGGGGTCCCGGCCGGCTCGGAGCAGGTGATCGCCGGCGGACTGTACGCCCCCTTCGAGGCCGGCGCCCTGTGGTGGTCGAAGGCCACCGGCAGCCACCGGTTGTCGAACCTGGCCAACCAGGCGTACCTGACCGCGGGCGGGCCGGGCTCGGCCCTCGGATTCCCCACCACCGACGAGGCGTCCATCACCAAGGCGAAGGTGGACGGGATCGCCAAGGGGACCGAGGTGTACTTCCAGGGCGGGCTGATCACCTGCCCGACGGCCGCCAAGGAGGCCAGCGACTGCGTGGTCAGCTTCGGCTGAGCGCTCGCCGCCGCGGGTTCACTCGGTCAGTTGCCGATGCACCCGGTCCAGGTCGATGCCCGGCTCGCGCACCATCAGCTCGCGCAGGCCGGGCCGGTGAGAGAAGCGCGGCACCAGGTGGACATGGAGGTGGAACACCTCCTGGCCGGCGGTCGCCCCGGCGCTGGACAGGACGTTGAGGCCGTCGGCGCCGAGTCGCTCCATGAGCAAGGCGACGGTGGCATCGATAGCCGGCGCGATCTCGGCCAGCAGCCCCGGGCCGGCCACCAGGTCGCTGACATGGCGACGCGGCACGACGAGGGTGTGCCCGACGTGCCAGGGCGCGATATCAAGGAAGGCGATCGCGGCGTCATCGGCGTAGACCTGCCGGGAGGGGATCTCCCCCGCCACGATCCGGCAGAACAGGCAGTCGTCCATGAAGCTCAGCGTACGGCGAAGCCGGCCTCGGCGAGCGCTGCCTTCACCTGGGCCACCGTGAGCCGGCCGTAGTGGAAGACGCTGGCGGCCAGCACCGCGTCGGCACCCGCCCGCGCTGCCTGCACGAAGTGGTCGGCGGTCCCGGCCCCGCCCGAGGCGATCACCGGGACATCCACCCGGTCCTTCACTGCTGCGATCAGCTCAAGGTCGAATCCGTCGGTGGTGCCGTCGGCGTCCATCGAGTTGAGCAGGATCTCCCCCACCCCCCGATCCACGGCCTCGCCGGCCCATTCCAGGGCGTCCAGTCCCGCCGGGGTGCGTCCGCCGTGGGTGGTCACCCCGAAACCGGACGGCTGGCCCGGCTCGCGGCGGACGTCCAGCGACAGCACCAGCACCTGGCGTCCGAACCGCTGCGCGATCTCATCGATGGAGTCCGGCCGGGCAATCGCCCCGGTGTTCATCCCGACCTTGTCGGCGCCGACCCGCAGCAGCCGGTCGACGTCGGCGACCCCGCGGACGCCGCCACCGACACACAGCGGGATGAAGACCGTCTCGGCAGTCCGGGTGACCATCTCGTAGGTGGTGGCCCGCTCCTGCGCCGAAGCCGAGATGTCAAGGAACACCAGTTCATCGGCTCCCTCGGCGCCGTAGCGGGCGGCCAGCTCGACGGGGTCACCGGCGTCGCGCAGGTCGCGGAAGTTGACGCCCTTGACGACCCGGCCGTCATGGACGTCCAGGCAGGGAATGACACGGATGGCCAACGACATGGCCTGCAGCCTAGCCGCGCCTCAGTCCTCCAGTGGCGCCACATCGACCACGCCGCGACGGATCCGCTCGATCACCTCACGGCAGGTGCGTCGCAGCTGCCCGTCCGAGGCGTCGGCAACCTGGCCGGCCAGGTCGACCACCTGCCGCGCCCACCTGACGAAGTCGCCTGCGGTCAGGGCTGACAGTTCCAGCACCTCGGCCAGGGCGTTCCCGGCGGTCCAGTGGTGGATGGCCTCCGCGAAGCCGATGTCGGGCTCGTCGTGGGAGGGCAGCCGGTGGTCGCGTTCGGTGAGCGACACCTGCCGCCACAGACTGCGCAGCCGGGACTGCGCCGCCTCGCTGGCCCGATCAGGCAGCCGTGCCGGGCGCCGGTCGCCGCGCGACTCGTAGACGAGGGTCGACAGCACAGCGGCGAGCTGCGGCGCCGACAACCCGTCAAGCACACCGTCGCGGATCGCCTCGGCGGTGACCAGGTCGAGCTCGGAGTAGATCCTGGTCAGCATCAGCCCCGCGTCGGTGACCTGCTCACCGCCCGCGGTGAGGTAGCCCATCGACTCGAGCACCGAGCAGATCCTGTCGAACCGGACAGCTATCGTGTTCGTCCGGCGGTCGGCCTGGTTGCGCAACGCGTCGGTGTCCGCCTCGAGCCGCAGCGCCTCGGCGGCAACCCTGGCGTGGCCCTCGCGGTCCGGGCAGGCGTGGCAGGGGTGGTCCAGCAGTTCCCGCCGCAGCGCGGCGATCTCGCCCATCGCCGTGGCATCGGCGGAGTCGGAAGGTCGCTGCCAGTCGAACTGCTCCCTGTCGATCCTCGCCTGCAGGGCGGCGGCGAGGTTGCGCCGCAGCGCGGGCTGGCGGGCGTCGAAGTGCTTGGGGACCTTCAGCCGGCCGACCACCTGGGGCGGCTGCGGGAAATCGGCCGGCGCCAGCCGCTTCACCTGGCGGTCGGGGGTCAGGACCGTCGGCTGCGGCCCGCCGGCGCCGGTTCCTGCGTCGAGCACCACGGCCCAGCTCCGGCGCCGCTTTCCCGGGATGTCGATGATGTCGCCGGGGCGCAGCGCGTCCAGCGCCGCGAGCGCCTCGGCCCTGCGGTCGGAGCGTCGGGCGCGGGCTGCTGCCGCCTCCAGGTCGCCGACCCGGGCCCGCAGCCTGGCGTACCCGGCGAAGTCGCCCAGGTGGCAGCGGGCCTGCTCCCACAGCCGGGCGACCTGCTCGGTGTTGCGCGCAATCTGGCGTGACAGTCCGACCACCGAGCGGTCCGACTGGTACTGCGCGTACGACTGCTCGAGCAGGCCGCGGGCGCGCTCGCGGCCCACCGTGGCGACGAGGTTGACCGCCATGTTGTAGGTCGGGGTGAAGGACGACCGCAGCGGATAGGTGCGCCGCGAGGCCAGCCCGGCCAGCGCCCGCGGGTCGAGCCCGGGCTGCCAGCAGACCACCGCGTGGCCCTCGACGTCGATCCCGCGCCGGCCGGCCCTGCCGGTCAGCTGGGTGTACTCCCCCGCGGTGATGTCGGCGTGGCTCTCGCCATTGAACTTCACCAGCCGTTCCAGGACCACGCTCCTGGCGGGCATGTTGATCCCGAGCGCGAGGGTCTCGGTGGCGAACACCACCTTCACGAGTCCCGCGGCGAAGGCCTCCTCGACCGCCTCCTTGAAGGCCGGCAGCAGGCC
>JAEZGC010000273.1 GCA_023437345.1 Actinomycetes bacterium | reverse complement strand
GCCCGCGACGACGCGCACGAACGAACCGACGACGACGCAGCACACGCCCCCACCGGGGGATCAGAACCGCGTCGATCGCCAGATGAACGACGTCGGGCACGCCGGCATCGAGGTCCACAGCCACTTCATGGGCAACGTGGATCCGACGACGTTCCGGCGCGTGATCCAGGAGTCGGGCGGGGCCCCGATGCAGCCCGGCGACGTGACGTCGTGGGAGCCGGTCATGCGCTCGATCGCAGGCAAGACCGACCTCGCGCACTCGTACCGCAACGGCGACGGCGCGGGTGGTCACGAGATCGATCCGCGCACGGGACGACCCGTGATCGAGCGCCGCGGCATCTCGGGCGACGCCATCCAGCAGATCCAGGCGGCGCAGACGCGCATCGAGCGACTCAA
This sequence comes from Actinomycetes bacterium, assembly GCA_023437345.1. Taxonomy (GTDB): domain Bacteria; phylum Actinomycetota; class Actinomycetes; order Propionibacteriales; family Propionibacteriaceae; genus Propionicimonas. The sequence goes on along the minus strand of JAEZGC010000273.1, from coordinate 11,070 downwards.
GGCGCAGCTCGACGACCCGCAGCTGTCACCGCGCGATCGCCAGCGCATCAAGGACAAGATCTACCGGGAGGCGCGGAGCTCCGTCGAGAAGGCGCTGCGTGCGAGCGACGAGACCGACTTCAACTCGAGCTACGAGATCCGCGACAACCTCGTCAAGCAGTTCTACGGCGCGCGCGAGCGCGGGAACATGCTCGAGGCTGCCGGCGCGCCGCGCGACGCGAACGTGATCCAGGGCGAGGCCGCGTACCGGCAGCACTTCGCGAACCGCCCCGCCGTGCTCGAGCGCATCCCTGCCGCGATCGACGCGCAGCGGCGGCTCGACGCGAACGACTTCGCGAACGACCGCGAGCGCCGCGCGCTCGAGAAGACGGCGAACTCGATCTCGGAGCAGATGGCCTACGACGCGTACGCGAAGGACTGTCGCGTCCGGACCCACGGTGTACTCGCCGAGCTTGCCGGCGGAGAACTTGTCACCCTCGGCGCCGGTGATGGTGCCGTCCACAAGGGCCTTCACCGCGTAGGTGGTGAGGTAGCCCAGGTCCTCCGGGTTCCACAGCGCGAACTCCTTGACGGTGCCGTCCTCGACGTAGGCGCGCATGTCGTTGGGGGTGCCAAGGCCGGTGACCATGACCTTGCCCTTGGCGTCGGAGGTCGAGATGTAGCGGGCCGCGGCGGCGATGCCGACGGTGGTCGGCGCAGCGATCACCTTCAGGTTCGGGTACTTCTGCAGCAGCGACGCGGTCTCGTCGAAGGACTTCTGGTCCTGGTCGTCGCCGTAGACGACCTCGACCAGCTTGATGTCCTTGTGGTTGGCCTCGAGGTCGGCCTGGACGGCGGCGATCCACGCGTTCTGGTTCGTCGCGTTGGCGGTGGCCGACAAGATGGCGACCTCACCGGCACCACCGGACTGGTCGACGATCATCTCGACCAGCGACTTGGCGATGCCCTCGGCGGTGGCCTGGTTGATGAACAGGTCGCGGCAACCGGGAGCGTCGGAGTCGAAGGTGACCACCTTCACGCCGGCAGCCTGGGCGGCCTTGATCGAGTCGCACAGGGCGGTCTGGTCGTTGGCCGACAGCTCGATGGCCGACACCTTCTGCTGGGTGGCGGTCTCGATGTACTGCACCTGCGCGTCGGCAGCGGCCTCGGCCGGGCCGACCAGCTCGGTGGTGGCGCCGATCTCGGCAGCCGCAGCCTCGGCACCCTTGGTGGAGGTCTCGAAGTACGGGTTGCCCAGGTTCTTCGGCAGGACCGTGATCTTGAGGCCCTCAGCCGGGGCGGAGGTCGCCGGGGCCGACGACTCACTGCCGGCCGGGGACGGCGCCGTCGTGGCGGTGGGCGTCGTGCAGGCGCTCACCAACACCAAGGCTACGGCCGACAACGCGGCCGCGGTCTTCGTGAACTTCATTGAGGTTCCTTTCGGTTGGTGTCCCCCGGCCGGCGTTGGCCGGTGGACTTGTGGTGGGGAGTCGTCCCCGGTTGCGGAGTTGCCTCCGGTTTCGCGTCCTAGCCTGCGGACGCCAGGGCAGTTGGCCTGACCCTGCGGTTCTGGAGCCAGGTGATGAGCGAGCCGGCGACCACCGACCCGATCAGGAGCACGCCGGTGATGATCTTGATGACCTCGGCGGTCACCCCGACCAGGCGCAGCGCACTGGACAGCGTCCCGATCAGCAGGACGCCGGCGACCACGCCGTGCAGCGCGCCGACGCCGCCGAACACCGACACCCCGCCGAGCACGACGGCAGCGATCACCTGCAGCTCGAGGCCGTCGCCGACGTCACCTCGGGCAGTGCCGCGCAGCAGCGTCCAGTAGATGCCGCCGAGGGCCGACATGGTGCCGGCGAGCACGAACAGGATGGTGCGGGTGCGTTCCCGGTTCACCCCGGAGAACGCGGCGGCCTCGGAGTTGAGCCCGATCGCGTAGACCCCGCGTCCGAAGCTTGTGAAGTGCAGGACGTAGACGAAGGCCGCCAGCAGCACCAGGAACAGCACGATGATGAACGGGATGCCGGTCTGGCCGATCTCGTACTTGGTGAGGTTGGTCCACGCCTCGGGGAACTCGGTGATCGTCGAGGTGCCGAGCAGTCCGACCGCGATGCCGCGGAACAGCGCCATCGTGCCGATCGTCACCGCCAGCGCCGGGAGCCCGATCCGGGTCACCAGCGTGCCGTTGAGCAACCCGCCGGCAGCCCCGACGACCAGCACGAGCAGCATCGCCAGCTCGAACGGGACGCCGAGGGAGTACAGCAGCCCCAGCAGGGAGCAGGAGAGCCCGACCATCGACCCGACCGAGATGTCGATGTCGCCGGTGATCATCACCATGGCCATCGGCAGGGCGATCAGCAGCGTGGCGAACATGTCGCGCAGCAGGTTGTACGCGGTCAGCCGGTCGGCGAAGTACGGGATCGCCAGGCTCGCGATGACCAGGGTCACCGCCAGCAGTGCCACGATCGCCATCTCGCGGGTCAGGAAGATCCGCTTCCACAGCGGGGCGCCGAACTCGGGGTACGGCTGGGCGACGGCGCTCACGGCTCCATCCTCTCTGCGACGAGCTTGCGTCTCTGCCTCACCGCGAGCACCCGGTCGAGGATGATCGCGCCGAGGATCAGGACGCCGACCACCGCCTTCTGCCAGAAGGACTGGATCCCCAGCAGCGGCAGTGACGAGTTGATGGTGGCCAGCAGGATGGCACCGAAGGCGGCGCCGATCACGGTGCCCGACCCGCCGGTGATGGCGATGCCGCCGATCACCGCCGCGCCGATCGCCTGCAGCTCGTAGCCGGACCCGGCGTTCGAGGCGATGGTGCCGTAGCGGGCGGCGAACATCACCCCGGCCAGGCCTGCCATCGCGCCGGACACCACGAATGCTGCCAGCATCCGTTTGCGCGCCGGCAAGCCGTACAGCTCGGCGGCGTCGGGGGCAGAACCGATCGCGTACAGCTCCCGGCCCGAGCGGGTGTTGTGCAGGTACCAGGCGGCGCCCAGCAGCACGACGATGGCCAGAATGGTCAGCGCCGGGATGCCGAGCAGTTGCAGGTTGCCGAAGGCGAGGAAGTCTGGGCCCATCTGGGACGCGTTGATCCGGGTGGTGCCTGCCCACAGGATGTTGATGCCGCGGAAGACGTACATGGTGCCGAGCGTGATCACCATGCCGGGCACCTTCGCTATCGCCACCAGGCCGCCGTTGACGAGCCCCAGGGCGGCACCGAAACCGATCCCGAGCAGGAAGGCGACCGGGGCCGGCATGCCGGGCCAGGCTATGTAGGTCGAGCCGATCATGAACGCGGTCAGGCCCATCGTCGAGCCGACCGACAGGTCGACAGACTTGGTGATGATCACGAACGCCGCCCCGATGGCGAGCACCATGTAGATCGCCGGGTTGAGCAGCAGGTTGCGCCAGCCGTCCGGACTGAACACGAAGGTCGGCTGGACGGCGGCGGTCACCACGACCATCACGACGAAGGCGGCCAGGATGGACGTCTCGCGCCGGCGGAGCAGGGCGAGCACCCGGCTGGCCGGGCTCCGGCGCGTGGCGGCTGCCGCTGCGGTGGTGGCCGTCATGCCGGCACGTCCTGGGACGCGTGGGTGGCTGCGAACATCACGGATTCCGGAGTGGCCTGCTCGCGGGGCAGTTCGGCGGTGATCCGGCCCTCGTGCATGACGAGGATGCGGTCGGCCATCCCGAGCACCTCGGGCAGTTCTGAGGAGATCATCAGGATCGCAAGGCCCTCCCCGGCCAGTTCGGACATCCGGCGGTGGACCTCGGACTTGGTGCCGACGTCGATGCCGCGGGTCGGCTCGTCGATGATCAGCAGCCGCGGCTGGCTGGCCAGCCACTTGGCCAGCACGACCTTCTGCTGGTTGCCGCCGGACAGCGTGCCGGCGGGGGCGTCCAGCGCGGCGCACTTGACCTCCAGGGCCCGTGCCCACTCCTGGGCGGCGCTGTTCTCGCGCCGGCGGGTGATGACGCCGCGGCGCACCAGCCGGCCGCGGATCGCGTCGGTGACGTTGGTGGCGATGGCTGCGTCGATCACCAGCCCCTGCTGGCGGCGGTCCTCGGGGACGAAGCCGATACCGGCCTTCATCGCCTGGGCGGGGTCGCCCTTGGGCAGCGGGACGCCACCGAGCAGTACCTCACCGGCGATGTAGGGGTCGACGCCGAAGACGGCCCTGGCGACCTCGGAGCGTCCGGCGCCGACCAGCCCGGCGAGGGCGACTATCTCGCCGGCGCGGACCTCGAAGCTGACGTCGGCGAACAGGCCGGGTGAGGTGAGCCCGCGGACCTGGAGCACGACGTCGCCGACCGGCGCCTCGATCTTGGGGAACAGGTCGTTGACGTCACGGCCGACCATCATTCGCACGATCTCGGGGACGCTGGTCTGGTCGGTCTCGACGGTGGCGACGTAGCTGCCGTCCCGCATCACTGTGATGGTGTCGCACAGCGAGAAGACCTCGTCGAAGCGGTGCGAGATGAACATCAGGGCGCGACCCTCGTCGCGCAGGCTGCGTGCCACAGCGAACAGCCGCTCGACCTCGACCCCGGACAGCGCCGCGGTGGGCTCGTCCATGATGAGGACCTTGGCATCCAGCGAGATCGCCTTGGCGATCTCGATGATCTGCTGGTCGGCGATCGACAGGCCCTGGGCCGGACGGTCGGGGTCGATCGAGACGCCGAGGCGCTGCATCAGGGCGACCACTTCGGCGCGCATGGCGGCCCGGTCGATCCTGCCGAACCGGCCGACCGGCTGGCGGCCCATGAAGACGTTCTCGGTGACCGACAGGTCGGGGAACAGGGTCGGCTCCTGGTAGATCACGGCGATCCCCGCCGCCTTGGCCTCGGCGGTGCTGCGGAAGGCCACCGGCTCACCCTCGAGCTGGAACTCGCCGGTGTCGCGGGAGTAGAGCCCGGCCATGATCTTGACCAACGTGGACTTGCCGGCGCCGTTCTCGCCGACCACGGCGTGGATTGACCCGGGGTACAGCGCGAGCTGCCCCTTCCGCAGTGCCACCACCGCGCCGAAGCTCTTCGACACGTCGTGCAGCTCCAGCGTGGGACGTGCAGCGGGGTTCCCCATCCGCGCCCTCCTTGCCGCGATTGAAACGTTCCATCGAACGCTCCGACACTAGATCCGCGAACTCGGGGATGTCAAGCCAACCTCAGGTCACGATTTGATAAGCAGAGGAACGGCGGACCACCAACTCGGGGGTCATCCGCAGCGTCCGGTGCTCGTGCGGCTCCTCGCTCTCGGAGGCCTGGATCTCCTCGAACAGCAGCTCGGCGGCCTCCCGGCCCAGTCGCGCGCGGGGCTGGCCCACCGACGAGAGCGGGACTGCCGCGGCGGCCGCGAAGGCTATGTCGTCGTAGCCGATGATGGCCACCTCCTCCGGCACCCGCACCCCGGCCAGCACGAAGCCCTGCAGCAGGCCGATGGCCAGCAGGTCGTTGGCGGCGAAGATGGCCGTCGGCCGCTCCGCGGGATCCATCGCGATCACCTCGTGGGCGGCCCGGATGCCGGAGACGACGTCGAGCATCGGCGTGGAGATCACCAGCAGGGTGGCAGACGGCACCGCCTGCAGGGCGAGCCCTGCGCCGCGCCGGCGGTCCTCGACCTGGGCCAGCGAGCCCGGCCCCCCGACGAAGGCGAGCCGGCGATGACCCTGCTCAAGCAGGTGCGCCACCGCCATCCGGCCACCCTCGAGGTCGTCGACGCCGACCGAGCAGAAGTCCGCCACCCCCACCGCGCGGTCGACAAGGACGACCGGGATGCCGCGCTGCCGCAGCGCGACGGCGCGCTCCCCGCTGGCTCCGATCGGGGCGAACAGCACCCCGCGCTCGCGCTGCTGCTGGAACTGCTCCAGCAGCGTGGCCTCGCGTTCGAGGCGCTGGTCGCTGTTGCCGATGTGCACCGAGTAGCCCTGCTCGTAGAGGAACTCCTCGGCAGCGCGCACCACGTCGGCGAAGAACGGGTTGGCGATGTCCATCACCACCATCCCGATGGAGCGGCTGTGGCCGATCCGCAGTTGCCGGGCGGACTCGTTGCGCACCCAGCCGAGCTTCTCGATGGCCAGTTCGACCCGCTGCCGGGTCGCCTCGGCTACCAGTTCGGGGGCGTTGAGCACGTTCGAGACCGTCCCCACCGAGACGCGCGCCAGCGCCGCCACGTCCTTCATGCTCACCGATGCCCGCCGCGCCATGGCCTGCCAGCCCCCTTCCGGGGACAGCCTAGCGCTGGTTGAATCGTTCTAGTCCAGCCCTCCGCCACACGAGGACGGCAGCGGGCCGGATCCGGTCAGCGGCTGGCGGCGCAGACCGCACCCAGCTCGCCGTGGAAGACCAGCACCGCCGGAGTGGACGAGCAGATGGCGGCGCTGGCCCGGTGCCCGGCGGCTACCTGCTCGGGCACGGCATGGCCCGGCGTCCTGGCCTGCGCGCCGAGCAACTGGTCGAGCAGGGACGGCGGAGCGTCGGTGACGATCTTCGTGTTGTCGGGGTCGACCCCCATCACCTGCGCTGCGTGGGCGTAGGCCTCCATGATCCCCAGCTGGGTGTCCACCAGGCCGTGCTCGACAGCGGTCTCGGTGTCGAACACGTGGGCCCCCAGCGTCCCGGTGATGAAGGACGGCTCGAGCCCGCGGGCGGTGGCGACCCAGTTCACGAAGTCGTCGTACATGTTCTGGATCGCGCCGGTGAACACCTCGCGCTCCTCATCGGTGATGTCCCGGAACGGGTTGCCGAAGTCCTTGCCCCGGCCCATCGTCAGGTACTCCTGGGTGATGCCGCCGGTGGTCACCACACCGCCTTCGAGGATCGAACCGGTGATGGCGGTGACGTCCTTGTACCGGCTGATCGGGCCGTAGATGACACCGATGCTGCCGATCAACGAACCGTGGTCGGCGATGATCTCGTCAGCGCCCGCCATCGCGTACATGCCTCCCGAGGCCGACAGCCCTTCGACCAGCGCCACCACCTTCTTGCCGGTGCGCTCCTGGTAGCGGGTGACCGCGTCGGCGATCGCCTTGGACCCGTTGATGGTGCCGCCGGGGGTGTTCATCACCAGCAGCAGGCCTGCGGCGTCCTCGGTCCCCACGTCGTCGATGGCCGCGGCGAGCTCGTAGCCGTACGTGCCGCCGGCCAGCGTGGAGCCGTCCGACGCCGCGGCCAGGATCGGCCCGGTCACCGAGAACGCCCGGATCGTGTTGGCGGCCGCCGGCGAGCCCCAGACCACCTCTGACGTGCTGGGGACGGCCGCCGCACCGGCGCCGGCCAGCAGGCCGAACACCAGCGAGCTGGCCAGCATCCCGACGGCCACTGTCGCGGCGAAGCCGATCCCGGCTCCCGCCCCGATCCCGAAGCCGCGTCCGAAGCCGCCCTTCGGCTGGGCGGCCGGGGCCGGCGGCAGCGGCGGCTGCCAGGGCTGCGGCGGGTAGTGGACGGGCGGCGGGTAGGGCGGCAGCGCGGCGCCTGGCGTCGGCGTCGCGGGACCGCCGGCTGTCTGCGGAGGGGGGGTCGTGTCGCTCATGGTTCCTCGCCTGGTAGAAGGTCCTGACCCAACCCTAGGCGCGGCCGGGTCGGCGGGCCCGGCGCGGGCGTGGGCAGGTGGGCCGCAGCCCCGGGTGGCGGGGATAGATTGGGCCCCGTCCAGCCGGCACGAGGAGGCACTGGTGAGCGAGTTCGCCGCGACGGTCAGCAGCATCTACACCCAGGCACTGGGGGTGATCGAGTCCGTCGAGCCGCGGATCGCCGAGGCGACCCGGTCCGAGCTGCGGGACCAGCGTGCCTCGCTCAAGCTGATCGCCAGCGAGAACTACGCCTCGCTGCCCGTCCTGCTGACGATGGGCAGCTGGCTGTCGGACAAGTACGCCGAAGGGACCATCGGCCACCGGTTCTACGCCGGCTGCCAGAACGTCGACACCGTCGAGTCGGTAGCCGCAGGGCATGCCCGTGAACTGTTCGGCGCCGAGTACGCCTACGTCCAGCCGCACTCAGGCATCGACGCCAACCTCGTCGCCTACTGGGCGATCCTGTCCCACCGCGTCGAGTCGCCCACCCTGCAGCGGCTGGGCGCCAAGACCGTGAACGACCTGTCCGAGGCCGACTGGGAAGACCTGCGCGCCACCTTCAACGCCCAGCGGGTGATGGGGATGAGCCTGGACGCCGGCGGCCACCTCACCCACGGCTTCCGCCACAACATCTCGGGCAAGATGTTCGCCCAGCGCTCCTACGGCACCCACCCCGAGACCGGCCTGATCGACTACGACAAGCTGCTGGCCGACGCTCGCGAGTTCCAGCCGCTGATCATCGTCGCCGGCTACTCCGCCTACCCGCGCCGGGTGAACTTCGCCCGGATGCGCGAGATCGCCGACGCGGTGGGCGCGACCCTCTTCGTCGACATGGCCCACTTCGCCGGGCTGGTGGCCGGCAAGGTGTTCACCGGAGAGGAGGACCCCGTCCCCTACGCCCACGTGGTGGCCTCCACCACCCACAAGTCGCTGCGGGGGCCGCGCGGCGGCTTCGTCCTGGCCACCGCCGAGTACGCCCCTGCGGTCGACCGCGGCTGCCCGATGGTGCTGGGCGGCCCGCTGTCCCACGTCATGGCTGCGAAGGCGATCGCCTTCGCCGAGGCCCGGCAGCCGGCCTTCGCCGACTACGCCGCGGCGGTCGCCGACAACGCCAGGGTGCTCGCCGACGGCCTGATGCGCCGCGGGGTGAAGCTGGTGACCGACGGCACCGACAACCACCTGGTCCTGCTCGACGTCAGCTCCTTCGGGCTGACCGGCCGGCAGGCCGAGTCGGCCCTGCTGGACTCCGGCATCGTCACCAACCGCAACTCGGTGCCCAACGACCCCAACGGCGCCTGGTACACCTCAGGGGTGCGGATCGGCACCCCCGCGCTCACCTCACGCGGCTTCGGTGCTTCCGAGTTCGACCGGGTGGCCGAGCTGATCACCGGCGTGCTGCGCGCCACCAGCCCGGTCGCCACCGCGGCGGGCGCGCCGGGCAAGGCCAGGTACCAGATCGCCGACGGCGTCGCCGACGCCACCCGCGGTGCTGCGGCAGAGCTGCTCGACGGCCACGAGCTCTACCCCGGCCTGGAGGTGTAGGCCAGGTCGGCGCTCAGCGCCGGAAGAGGGTCCCCTGCACCGTGGTGACGAAGTTGCGCACCGCGTCGGGCAGATCGGCCAGGTGCCAGTCTTCGCCGGCCTGGTACCAGGTGAGGTCGGTGCCGTCGGCCTCCGCGTCGCCATCGCGTCCGGCGATCGCGTCGAGCCAGCGGTCAGCACCACCCAGCACGACGGCGTAGGGCAGGATCCGCGCCAGCTGCTCGTGCTCGCGCCCTGCCGGCAACTGGTCGGTGGGCTGGGTCTGCAGGGTCCCGCTGAGCACCTGCAGGCCGCGCAGCACGCCGGCCCCGGAAGTGGTGCGCGCCGGCATCTCGGCCGCCACGAACACGACGCCGAGCGCCAGCAGCACGAGCACCACCCCGGCCAGGCCGAAGCTTGTGAAGGCGGCCAGCGCGATAGTGATCGCCAGCGCGACCGCCAGCGCGACCCAGCCCAGCCGCGTCCAGCTGTTGCGGGTGGTATCGGGACGCCGGGCGAACCAGCCGCGGGCCACCACGTCGTCGTAGAGCTGGGACTGGACGGCGGGGATCACCGGGCCGACGGCTGCCGACAGGGTCGAGACCCTGACCGGCTCGGCGGCGTTGGCCGGCGCGACGGCGTCCAGCAGGGTCTGCTCGAAGCCGGCCAGCGGGCCGGTGGCGTCCTGGCGCAGGAACGCCCAGTCGGTGTGCGCGTGGGCTGAGCTGCGGCCGAGCTCCTCGATCCGCAGGTGGCCACGCACAGCGAGGTCGAGCAGGGTGGCTGTGATGTCGACCGGGTCGACGTGCTCGTCCAGCACGGTCCCGACCTGGCCGGGGCGCACGTCGTCGACGAGCCGGAACTCGCTCTGGCCCTGGGCGATCGGGTGGAACTCGGCGATCCGGGCGGGTGTCGCAGCGCCGGCCGCGTCGCGTCCCACCTTGCGGTGGGCGAACCACAGCCCCAGACCGCCGAGCAGGGCCAGCGCCAGCGCGGTGAGCAACTCGGCAGGGCCGGTGGAGAAGGCGCGCTCGGCGGTCCACAGCGTCCGCAGGTCCTCGTTGACCGCCACCACACCGGACTGGAACCGCAGCGTCGCCTCGACGAAGCCGCCGGCCGACAGGCCCTCGTGATGGAAGACCGGCAGCGGGTTGTCGTGGGTTCCGCCGCCGTAGAAGGTGAAGGCTCCCGGCGCGGCCGGGTCACCGGCCGCGCAGTCGAGAGACGTGAAGGGGCCGGGCGTCATCACTGTCGCGTCGAACTCGCCGACCGGAAGGTTGAGGCCCTGCAGCAGCGCCCAGATCACCGAGGAGCCGCCGTCGGCGGTGGCGATCGACGCGCCGCGCACCACGTAGGACAACTCGACCGGGCCGGCGGTGCCGCCGGTCGGCAGGCTGATGGTGGTCGTCCGTTCGGTGCTGGTGACGGCAGGGGTCACCTCGGCGCCCGCGACTGTGGCCCGCACGTCGCTGATCGCGTACCGGTACTCGCGGCTGTCAGCGGTCCGGGTCGCGGTGCTGAACACCTGCGACAGGGTCGCCGGCGCCTCATCGAAGCTGATCTCGGCGCGCACCTCGAGGCTGCCGTCGGCCTGCAGGACGGCCTCCACCAGGTAGCTGTCGACGGCCTCGGCCGCCTGGGCCGGGGTCCCGGCCACCAGCCACGCCACGGTGGTCGCGAGTAGAAGGGTCATGGTCCGCACCACACGCGTGGCAGTCTTGGTCACAGCACCGGTCCTCACGCCAGATGGGCCCCCCACGGGCTTGCGGCCACCAGCGTAGTGGTGGGTCCCCCGGTGCGCACCACCCCCCGCGGCGAGGACGGACGCCGGTGACCACCCAGCAATTACCCCCCGCCGGCCGCTGCGGGATGGGCAAGGCCACCCACTCGCGCCCGCGGTTCGCCCCTGTCCGGCGGACCGGGCCCCCGTTACCCTTGGGCACGTGACTCAGCAGCAGTGGGGACGGCCGGGCACTCAGCAGCCGTGGCA
>JAEZGC010000114.1 GCA_023437345.1 Actinomycetes bacterium | reverse complement strand
CGGCGATCCTGCCGATCGTGGTCGGAACCGTGGCGATCATCGGAGGCACCTACGCGGCAGCCGTCCTCGAGCCGGTGACCGACATCCCCTGGCACGAGGTGCTGCTCGGGTTCCTGGCGGTGACGGTGCTGCTGGCCCTGATCTGGCGGATGCCGGGCGGCTCCGACGGGTACGTCAGGGACGCCGCCGCAAGCCTCTTCACCATCAGCTACATCCCGTTGCTGGCGTCGTTCGTGGCGCTCATCCTCGCGATGCCCGGCGGCACCGGGAAGGTGGTTGCGCTGGCGTTGTGCGTGGCGGCCAGTGACACCGGCGGCTACGCGATAGGCGCCACTCTCGGCAAGCACCCGATGGCGCCCAACATCAGCCCCAAGAAGACCTGGGAGGGGATGGCCGGCTCGACAGTCACCGCCGCCCTGATCGGCTCTCTGGTCGCGGTGTTCGGGCTCGGCGCGCCGTGGTGGGTAGGCCTGTCCCTCGGCCTGGTCTGTGTCGTTTTCGGGACCGCGGGCGACCTCATCGAGTCACTCATCAAGCGCGATGTCGGGATAAAGGACATGTCCTCATTCCTGCCCGGGCACGGCGGGGTGATGGACCGGCTGGACTCGATCCTCGTCGCCGCGCCGGCCGCCTGGCTGCTCTTCACCCTGGCGCCGGCATGACAGCAGGACTCACCCCGCAGGAGGAGGCGGCCTACGCCGAACTGGTCGCGAAGGCGGAGTCCGGCGCCACGATCCCGCTCGTGATGGCGGCGCCGAAGCGCGGCAAGCCGCCGCGCCACTGGATCGACCTGGCTCCCCGCGAGCGAGCGGAGGCGGTGGCCGACCTCGGGATGCAACGGTTCCGGCGCGACCAGCTCGACCGGCACCTCTTCGAGCACCTCAGCACCGATCCGGCCGAGTGGACCGACATCTCCCACGCCGACCGGGAGGCGCTGGCCGGCCGCTTCGTCCCGCCGCTGCTCACCCGGGTGCGGGACCAGCACGCCGACGGCGGCACCACAGTCAAGACGCTGTGGCGGCTGTTCGACGGCTCGCTGGTCGAGTCGGTGCTGATGCGCTACGGCGTCCCCGGGCTGCGGGCGAGCGGACGGGGACGCGAGCGCGCCACCGTCTGCATCTCGTCCCAGGCGGGCTGCGGGATGGCCTGCCCGTTCTGCGCAACCGGGCAGGGCGGGTTGCAGCGCAACCTCAGCACCGCCGAGATCCTGCTGCAGGTGATCGACGCCGCCCGGCGGCTGCGGGACGGCGACATCCCCGGGGGCCCCGGCCGGGTCAACAACATCGTGTTCATGGGGATGGGCGAACCGATGGCGAACTACTCCGCGGTGCTCGCCGCGGTGCAGGCGATGACCGCGCCGGGTCCGGACGGTCTGGGGATCTCGGCCCGGGGCGTCACGGTCTCGACCGTCGGGCTCGTGCCGCGCATCCAGAAGCTCGCCACCGAGGGCCTTCCGGTCACCCTCGCGGTCAGCCTGCACGCCCCCGACGACGAGCTGCGCGACGAGCTGTGCCCGATCAACACCCGGTGGAAGGTCGACGAGGTAGTGGACGCCGCCCACGACTACTTCACCGCCACCGGCCGGCGGGTGTCCATCGAGTACGCGCTCATCCGCGACATCAACGACCAGGGGTGGCGGGCCGACGCACTGGCCGACGTGCTGCGCCGCCGCGGTCACGGCTGGGTGCACGTGAACCTGATCCCGCTCAACCCCACACCCGGGTCGAAATGGACGGCGTCGCGCCGCAGTGACGAGGAGGAGTTCGTGAGGCGGCTGCGGGCCCGGGGTGTCCAGGTCACGGTCCGCGACACGAGGGGACGCGAGATCGACGGCGCCTGCGGCCAGCTGGCCGCGGTGGACCGCGCCGGAACCTGACGGCGAACTGACGGGAGGCCGAATGCCCGGGTGGGTAGCCCTGCTGCAAGGAGTCAACGTCGGACGGCGCAAGCGGATAGCGATGGCCGACCTGCGGCGGATGGTGACCGAGGCCGGCGGTGCCGACCCGGTCACCGTCGCCAACAGCGGCAACGTGGTCTTCAGCCATCCCGCCACCGCAGAACCGGGGTTGCGTGCCGATCTGGAGACGCGCATCAGCGCGGCTGTCGGGCAGCCGGTCCCCGTGCTGCTTCGCAGTGCACCCGAACTCGCCGCAGTGGTCGCCGACAACCCGTTCCCGGACGCGGCGGCCGACCCCACCACGTTGCACGTCGAGTTCCTGCTTCAGGAGGTGCCCGGGGTGCTGGAGGGCCTCGACCAGGGAGGCGACCAGCTGCACGACCACGGCCGTGAGCTTTACCTCTTCGCCCCGCACAAGCTGTCCGGGGCCACCTATGACTCCCGCACCCTGCACCGCCGGCTCGGCAGCCACCACACCTCGCGGAACTGGAACACCGTCGGCAAGCTGCTCGCCCTGGTCAGCTCGCTGCCGGACTGACCCCGCTACGTCGTCGGGACGAGCACCGACTGTGACCCGGGTTCAGCCCAGCAGTCCCAGCACGTCGTCCACACCGGCGCACAGGTGCACCCGGTCGGCGACCGCCCGCCCGGCGGCGAGCGCCTCGACCAGCGGCCACGCCGGGAGCACCTGCGTCCAGTAGTCGACCCCCAGCAGGATCAGCAGCGGCGGGGTCGCGCCGTCCGAGGCGTAGTACCGCGGGGTGAGCGCCTGGAAGATCTCCTGCACCGTGCCCGCGGCTCCCGGCAGGCAGACCAGGCCGCCGGCGGCGAGCCGGAGCAGGACGTCCTCTCGGATCGCGTTGGAGAACAGCTTGGCGATCCCGCCGGAGAAGGCATTGGAGGGTTCGTGGCCGTACCACCAGGTCGGGATGCCGAGGCTCGGGCCGCCGAACTCGTGACGCTCCCGCACCCCGAAGGCGGCCCGCGCCCACGCGTCGGTGTCGGTGTCGAAGCTGGGGTGGACGGCAAGCGCCGCCAGGGCCTCGTCCAGCTCTGCTCGATCGCCGACCAACCCGGCACCGAGCGCGGCGGCTTCCAT
>JAEZGC010000041.1 GCA_023437345.1 Actinomycetes bacterium | reverse complement strand
GGGTGTTCAAGGACGTCTTCCCGCGGTTCAAGACGATGCAGGGCTACCACGTCGCCCGCAAGGCCGGCTGGGACTGCCACGGCCTGCCCGTCGAACTGGCCGTCGAGAAGGAGCTCGGCTTCAACGGAAAGCCCGACATCGAGGCGTACGGCGTCGAGGCGTTCAACGCGCGTTGCCGCGAATCGGTGTCGCGCCACGTCGACGCGTTCACCGAGCTCACCGAGCGGATGGGCTACTGGGTCAACCTCGACGAGGCGTACTGGACGATGGACCCGTCCTTCGTCGAGAGCGTCTGGTGGGCGCTGAAGCAGATCCACTCCAAGGGGCTGCTGGTCGAGGACTACCGGGTGGCGCCGTACTGCCCGCGCTGCGGCACCACGCTGTCCGACCACGAGCTCGCCCAAGGCTACGAGGACGTGACCGACCCCAGCGTCTACGTCAGGTTCCCGCTCACCTCCGGTCCGCTGGCCGGCAAGGCGTCGCTGCTGGTGTGGACGACGACGCCGTGGACGCTGGTCTCCAACACCGCGGTCGCCGCGCACCCCGACGTCACCTACGTGGTGGCCACCCGGGACGAACCGGACGGCGAGACGCTGGTGCTCGCCGAGCCGCTGGCGGAGAAGGTGCTCGGCGACGGCTGGGCGCTGGGCCGCACGTTCACCGGCAAGGAGCTGGAGTTCTGGACTTACTCGCGTCCGTTCGAGCTGGTCGAGTTCCCCGACGTGGTGGGCGGCACCCACTACGTGGTGCTGGCCGAGTACGTCACCACCGAGGACGGCACCGGGCTGGTGCACCAGTCCCCGGCGTTCGGCGAGGACGACCTTGCGGTCTGCCGCGGCTACGGTCTGCCGCTGGTCAACCCGATCCGGCCCGACGGCACGTTCGCCCCCGACGTCCCGCTGGTCGGCGGCCAGTTCTTCAAGGCTGCCGACCCGGCACTGGTGGCCGATCTTGCACAGCGCGGCCTGCTGTTCCGTGAGCTGGCCTACCAGCACTCCTACCCGCACTGCTGGCGCTGCCACACCGCGCTGATCTACTACGCCCAGCCGTCGTGGTACATCCGCACCACGCAACTGAAGGACGCGCTGCTGCGCGAGAACGGCAAGACGAACTGGTACCCCGACAACATCAAGTGGGGCCGGTACGGCGACTGGCTGAACAACAACATCGACTGGGCGCTGTCCCGATCGCGCTACTGGGGCACCCCGCTGCCGATCTGGCGGTGCGAGGACGACCACCAGGTCTGCGTCGGCTCCCGCGCCGAGCTGTCGGAACTGACCGGCGGCGACCTGTCGGCGCTCGACCCGCACCGTCCGTTCGTCGACGACGTGGTGTTCGGCTGCCCGACCTGCGGCAAGCCCAGCCGCCGGGTCGCCGAGGTGATCGACGCCTGGTTCGACTCTGGCTCGATGCCGTTCGGCCAGTGGGGCTACCCGTGGGCCGACGGCTCGAAGGAGGCCTTCGAGGCCGCCTACCCGGCCGACTTCATCTGTGAGGCGATCGACCAGACCCGCGGCTGGTTCTACTCGCTGATGGCGGTCGGCACGCTGGTCTTCGACGAGTCCAGCTACCGCAACGTGCTGTGCCTTGGCCACATCCTTGCCGAGGACGGCCGCAAGATGAGCAAGCACCTGGGCAACATCCTGGAGCCGATCCCGCTGATGGACACCCACGGGGCGGACGCCGTCCGCTGGTTCATGGCGGCGGGCGGTTCGCCGTGGTCGTCGCGCCGGGTCGGGCACTCCACGATCCAGGAGACCGTCCGCAAGGTGCTGATGACCTACACCAACACCGTCGCCTTCCAGTCGCTGTACGCCCGCGCCAACGGGTGGGCGCCGCTCGGGGAGGCGCCGGCGCTGGCCGGGCGGCACGTCCTGGACCGGTGGCTCGCCTCGGCGCGCAACGAACTGGTGCGAGACGTCACCGCAGCGATGGAGGACTTCGACACCCAGCGGGCCGGGGCGCTGCTCGCGGCCTTCGTCGACGACCTGTCGAACTGGTACGTGCGGCGGTCCCGCCGCCGGTTCTGGGACGGCGACCCGGGCGCGCTGTGGACGCTGCACGAGACCCTCGACGTCGTCACCCGGCTGATGGCGCCGCTGGTGCCGTTCGTGACCGAGCGGGTGTGGCAGGACCTGGTCGTCCCGGTGGTGCCGGACGCTCCCGCGTCGGTGCACCTGGCCGACTGGCCGGTCGCCGACCCGGCCGCCATCGACGCCGAGCTGAACCAGGCGATGGCGCTGACCCGCCGGATCGTCGAGCTCGGACGGGCGGCGCGGGCCGAGGCAAAGGTGAAGACCCGCCAGCCGCTGGCCCGCGCGCTGGTGCCGTCGGGTGCCTTCGGCCGGTTGTCGGCGCCGCTGGTCGACGAGATCAAGGCCGAGCTGAACGTCGTCGACCTGGGCTCGTTCGCCTCCGCCGGCGACCTGGTCGACCATTCAGCGAAGGGGAACTTCCGGGCGCTCGGCAAGCGGTTCGGCAAGCAGACCCCCGTGGTCGCGCAGGCGATCGCGGACGCGGATGCCGCGGCGCTGGCTGCTTCGCTGGCCGACACCGGCAGCGCCTCGGTCGAGGTGCCCGACCTGGGAACCGTCGAGGTGAGCGCCGACGAGGTGATCGTCTCCGAGCGTCCGCGGGAGGGCTGGTCGGTGGTCAACGAGCAGGGCGAGACCGTTGCGCTCGATCTCGAGCTGACCCCGGAGCTGGTCCGCGCCGGCCTGGCCCGTGAGGTGATCAGGCTGGTGCAGGACGCCCGCAAGGCGTCCGGCTTCGACGTCTCGGACCGGATCGAACTGGTCTGGACCACCGACGACAGCGACGCCGGCCGGGCCACCGCCGAGGCGATCGAGGCCCACGCCGGCCTGATCGCCGACGAGGTGCTCGCGGTCTCCCTGACACACGGGGACGGTTCCCTGGCACACGGGGACGGTTCCCTGACACACGGGGACCGTTCCGCCGTACACCAACCTGGAGCGACAGACGCCGCGGTGTCCTTCGGCGACCCGGAGCTGGGCCTCGGCTTCACGGTGACCCGTGTCTGAGCCCGCGCAGCAACAGCCTCCAGCGCCGCCCGTCGTGCTGCTGCACGGCGCCGGCCAACTGCCGACGATGTGGCAGTCACAGGTGGAGGCGCTGGGAGCGAGCCGCCGCGCGGTGGCGCCGTGGATCGCCGGGCTCCGTCCGGGCAAGCGGTCAGAGCTGTCGCTGAAGACCGCCAGCGCCGAGCTGATCGGCGTCCTCGACCGGTCGGGCTACGCGACGGCCCACGTCGTGGCGCACCAGCTGGGCGCGATGGTCGCCCTGCAGGCCGCCGCCGACCACCCCGACCGGATCGGCCGGCTGGTGATCTCCGGCGCCCTGCTGCTGCCCGGGAAGCTCGCCCTGCGGGTGCAGAAGGCGGCGCTTCGCGTCCTGCCGGTCCGCGGCCTTGAGCAGACCGGGCTGTCCAGGGACGACCTGGTGCGCGCCCTCGACGTGATGGCGGAGGCGGACTTCTCGTCCCGCGTCGAGGAGATCGCGGCCGCCACCCTCGTGATTGCCGGCCAGGCTGACGCGACCGGGCAGCTGTCGGCGAAGACCCTTGCCGAGCGGTTGCCGAACGGCCGCCTCGAGGTCATCCCGGCCGGTGTCCACCCCAGCCTGGAGAACCCGGACGCCTACAACCGGCTGCTGCTCGACTTCCTGGGCTGACGGCCACCGGCCAGCGCGCCGATCCCGGCCCGCAGGACCTCAGCCCTGCGGCCGCCCCATGAAGCCGTCCATGGTGCGGTTCGCCCCGAGCAGGTCGACCAGCGCGTCGAAGGCGCGCACCGGCAGCACCCGCGCGACCGGCAGCAGGTGCACCGCCGGTGGCAGGATCAGGCGCGGCCTGCCGCTCTCGATCGCGTCCAGCACGCGCCGCGCCACGTCCGCCTCGTCGAGGATCGGCAGCAGCCACGGCACCCGGGTCCGGACCCCGGCGAACATCCCGGTGTCGATGTAGAACGGGCACACCACAAGGGTCTTCACCTTCGATCGCCGGGCGCGCAGCTCGGCGCGGAGCGCCTCGTTGAACCCCACCACGGCGTGCTTGCTGCCTGAGTAGTCGGTCATCCTGGTGGTTCCGACCAGGCCGGACGCGCTGGCGACGTGCACCACGTGGCCGCTGTCGCGGGCCACCATCGCGGGCAGGAACTCGCGGGTGACGCGGTACTGGGCCAGCGTGTTGACCTCGAAGGTGCGCCGGATGTCGTCCTCGGCCAGTGCGAGGAAGGGCTTGCCGGTGATCACGCCGGCGTTGTTCACCACGATGTCGACCGGCCCGGTCGACTCCGCGGCCGCGGCGACCGCCGCCGGGTCGGCGACGTCGACCGACCGGAAGCTCGCCGAGCTGCCGACTTCGGCCCGGACCTGCTCGCCCAGTTCCGGGTCGCGGGCCCACAGCACCACCTCGGCACCCCGGCGCGCCGCGCCCAGCGCCATCAGGCGTCCGATCCCCCGCGTGCCGCCGGTGATCAGGATCCGCGCCCCGGCCAGCTGCGTGCCGCGGCTCATCGTCGCGCTCGTGTCGTCATGGCGGCCATTGTGCCGGTCCGGGCCATCCGGCGTTCTCAACCAAACGGTTGACGACTCTCCCGACAGCGCCTAGGTTGTATTCAACCAAGCAGTTGAGGAACCCGATGGACGACCAGCTCTCCCGTATCTTTGCCGCCCTCGCCGATCCGACCCGCCGCGACCTGGTCGCCCGGCTCACGGTCGGGGACGCGACCGTAGGGGAGTTGGCCGAGCCGTACCCGATCAGCGTGCAGGCCGTCTCCAAGCACCTCAGGGTGCTCGAGGACGCCGGCCTGGTCACCAAGGAACGCCAGGCGCAGCGACGCCCCGTCCACCTGGAGGCGGAGGTGTTCGACCTGATGACAGCCTGGATCGAGCGCTACCGGCGCCGGGCCGAGGAGCGCTACTCGCGGCTGGACGCCGTCCTCGCCGACCTCGACGCATCCGACAACCCCACGGAAGGCATCGCATCATGACCACACGAACCGCTCCGCAGGCACAGATCAGCGCCGACCCGGCCGTCCCGGTGATCAGGATCACCCGCGACTTCGCCGCCACGCCGGCGCAACTGATGCGGGCCCACATCGACCCCGACCTGTACGTCCGGTGGGTCGGGCCGAACGACACCGACACCCGGATCGACTACTGGGACGCCGCCCGCGGCGGGAAGTGGCGCTTCAGCGGCACCAGCGAGGGTCAGGAGTACTCGTTCTACGGCAGCTTCCACGACATCACCGACGACCGGATCGTCCAGACCTTCACCTGGGAGGGCCAGCCGGACGGCGTCTCGCTCGAGACGCTGTGGTTCGAGGACCTCGGCGACGGCACCACCCGGCTGCACGCCCAGTCGCTGGTCGAGTCCTTCGAGAGTCGCGACGCCTGGCTGGCCAGCGGCATGGAGGTCGGAGTGAACGACGGCTACGCCAAGCTCGACCAGCTGCTGGGCGACGGCGAGGTCTGACCACCGCAGAATCCCGTCCGTACGGGCGGCATGAGGCGGATACGCGCTCATGGCGGCGGTGGGGACCGGATTCTGCGGCGTCCGGGCCGGACGGTGAGCTAGTGCGGCACCAGTCCGGCCGCAAACCGGTTGGTTTCGGCCCCTCGAAGGCAATCTTCCCTCGCCAGCGGGTTTCGGACCGGGTTGCGGTCTGGCTGACCGGAGGGTGGGCGGCCGGGGTCGACAGGCTTAGGCTTCTCCGTGGCCCTGTCGGGGCCGGAGGAGGAAGTCGTGGCGCAGCAAGCCCAGCCCAGGGCGGAGATCAGCCAACCGCCCGCCATCGATTCGCGCGGCGTCCTGCTGGCCGTCGCGGCGTACGGGCTGTGGGGCGCCTTCCCGTTCTACTTCAAGCAGATAGCTGCCGCCGGCCCGGTCGAGATCATCGGCCACCGGATCGCGTGGTCCTTCCTGTTCTGCCTGCTGGGCGTGGTGGTCTTCCGGGCGCTGCCCGAGCTGCGTGCCGTGCTGCGCAATCCGAGGCTGCGGACCGGCCTGCTGCTGGCCGGCGTCCTGATCAGCGTGAACTGGCTGGTGTACGTCTGGGGCGTCCTCACCGACCACATTGTCGACACCGCGCTGGGCTACTTCATCAACCCGCTGTTCACCGTGACGCTCGCGGTGCTGGTGCTGCGCGAGCGGCTCCGAACTGCGCAGTGGGTGGCGGTCGGGATCGGGACGGCGGCAGTCCTGGTGATCGCGATCGGCTACGGCCAGGTCCCCTGGATCGCACTCGCCCTCGCGGTCACCTTCGGCCTTTACGGGCTGGCCAAGAACCGGGTCGGCGGCAAGGTGTCACCCCTTGTCGGGCTCACCATCGAGACCGCAGGGCTGACCCCGCTGGCACTCGGCTACCTGGTCTGGTTGCAGGCGGTCGGCAGCGGGACGTTCACCAGCCAGGGGACGCTGCACACCGTCCTGCTGGCCAGCGCCGGCATCGTCACCGCCATCCCGCTGCTGCTGTTCGCCGGGGCGGCCAGCCGGATCCCGCTCAGCATGATCGGGATGATCCAGTACCTCGCCCCGGTGCTGCAGTTCGCCATCGGGGTGTGGATCAACCACGAGGTGATGCCGCTGCCGCGCTGGGTCGGCTTCG
>JAEZGC010000038.1 GCA_023437345.1 Actinomycetes bacterium | reverse complement strand
GGATCAGCGGGCCCGAGTTGCCGATGCAGGTGGTGCAGCCGTAGCCGACCAGGTCGAAGTCGAGCGCGTTGAGGTACTTGGTCAGGCCCGCCTTCTCGTAGTAGTCGGTGACCACCTTCGAGCCCGGCGCCAGCGACGTCTTCACCCACGGCTTGCGGGTCAGCCCTCGCTCGACAGCCTTCTTCGCCACCAGGGCGGCGCCGACCATCACCGACGGGTTGGACGTGTTGGTGCACGACGTTATCGCTGCGATGGTCACCGCGCCGTGGTCGAGGGTGAAGCTCGTTCCGTCGGCCAGGGTGACCGGGACCGGACGCGACGGACGGCGCCCGACCGGCGCGCTCCCCTCGCCGTAGTTGTGCGGGGCCGGGGAGCCGTTGGCGCCGGAGTGCGCCGGGGCGTCGGAGGCCGGGAAGCTCTCCGCAACCGCCTCGTCGTAGCCGGTGATGTCGTCGCCCACGTAGTCGCGGAGCGCCTCGGTGAAGCCCTGCCGGGCGTTGGCCAGCGTGACGCGGTCCTGCGGACGCTTGGGACCGGCGATGCTCGGCACGATGTCGGCCAGGTCGAGCTCGAGGTACTCCGAGTAGCGCGGCTCGTGGGCGGGGTCGTGCCACAGCCCCTGGGCGCGGCAGTACGCCTCGACCAGGGCGAGCTGCTGCTCGTCGCGGCCGGTCAACCGCAGGTAGTCGATGGTCTTGTCGTCGATCGGGAAGATCGCGATGGTCGAGCCGTACTCGGGGCTCATGTTGCCGATGGTGGCCCGGTTGGCCAGCGGCACCTCGGCGACGCCGGGGCCGTAGAACTCGACGAACTTGCCGACCACCTTGTGCTCGCGCAGCATCTCGGTGATGGTCAGCACGAGGTCGGTGGCGGTGGTGCCCTCGGGCAGCTTGCCGGACAGCTTGAAGCCGACCACCCGCGGGATGAGCATCGACACGGGCTGGCCGAGCAGCGCGGCCTCGGCCTCGATGCCGCCGACGCCCCAGCCGACGACGCCGAGCCCGTTGACCATCGTGGTGTGGGAGTCGGTGCCGACGCAGGTGTCGGGGTAGGCCTGCAGGACGCCGTCCACCGTGCGCGGGAAGACGACCCGGGCGAGGTGCTCGATGTTGACCTGGTGGACGATGCCGGTGCCCGGCGGGACCACGACGAAGTCGTCGAAGGCGGTCTGGCCCCAGCGCAGGAACTGGTACCGCTCGCGGTTGCGCTGGTACTCCAGCTCGACGTTGCGGGCGAAGGCGTTGGGGGTGCCGAACAGGTCGGCAACCACCGAGTGGTCGATCACCATCTCGGCCGGGGCGAGCGGGTTGACCTTCGCCGGGTCGCCGCCCAGGTCGGCCATCGCCTCCCGCATGGTGGCGAGGTCGACGACGCACGGCACGCCGGTGAAGTCCTGCATGATCACCCGCGCCGGGGTGAACTGGATCTCCCGGCTGGGTTCCGCCCCCGGTTCCCAGCCGCCCAGCGCCGCTATGTGCTCGGCTGTGACGTTGGCGCCGTCCTCGGTGCGCAGCAGGTTCTCCAGCAGCACCTTGAGGCTGAAGGGAAGGTCGGACGAACCCGCCACCGCGTCCACCCGGAAGATCTCGTAGCTTGTGCCGCCTACCTGCAACTCGTCGCGGGCCCGGTAGCTGTCGATGCTCATGATCCTCCTACGCCGATTTATCTTGATGTCGAGATAATACCCCAGTCGTCGGGTCGAGCGTAGTCCGGATCGCCGGGGACGGAGATTCAGCGGCGGGACGTGGTGCAGCCCGGCGTCACCTGCTCACCGGCGAACCGGGCGCGCGTCCAGTCGAGCAGGTCCGGGACCAGCGCAGAGTCGGGCTCGACCAGCGGGACGTGGTTGCGCCCGGGGTAGGTGCGGTAGTCGACCTGCTGTCCTGCGGCGCACCGCTCGGCCACCCAGCCCGCCTGGGCCGTCGCCGTGACCAACGAGTCGTCCTCGCCCTGGCCGACCAGCAGGGGCGCCGGGATCGGTAGCGTCGGCACGTTCTCGACCAGCCGGGCGCCGAGCGGCCCCGCCCCCGGGTCGCCGGCGAACACCAGCGGGTCCCTGGTCAGCGCCATCGCGTTGAGGACGGAGACCAGGACCCCCGGCTCGGTGAGGCAGCGCCGCCCCATCTCGCGCACCACAAGGCGGGCGGTCGGCTGGACGTAGCCGGCGAAGTCGATCTCGGGATAGACAGCGGTGTAGGCGGCCAGGACGTAGGCCGCGAACACGCTGCCGCCGGTCACCGCGGGGAGGTTCTCGATCAGCGCGGGCAGGTCACTGGCCGGAGCCAGCGCCGCCACCCCCGCGACAGCGAGTTCGGGCGCGTAACGGGCCGCAATGCCACCGGTCCACAGGGCCGCACCACCGCCTTGGGAGTGTCCCCACACCACGTTGCGGTCACCGAGGGCGGCGGCGGCGAGCTGGCGGGCGGCGCGGGAGGCGTCCAGCACCGCCCGGCCGCTCGGCTCCCCGACCAGATAGGGGTGCGGACCCTCGGTCCCCAGTCCTATGTAGTCGGTCGCGACCACCGCCCAGCCCTGGTCGACAGTCCGGTCCAGGATGAAGAAGGCGCCCGCCTCGAACGGCTCCGGGGCCAGGGAGGGCGCGCAGGCCGGCGCAACCCCCGTGGTGCCGTGGGCGAGGTTGACCACCGGCCATCGCCCTGGCCCGGTCGCCGGCACCACGACGAGTCCGCTGGCCACTGCCGGAGTGTTGTCGTCGCGGGTGGTGGTGTAGAGGATGCGCCAGCCGCGGGCGGTCTCGGGGACGCCGCGGGTGAACGGCTCGCTGCGCAGCAACCGGCCCGGTTCGGCCGGGAGTTCGCGCGGCGCCAGGTAGAAGTCGTCGATCTCGGGCGTGCCGCCGCGCAGCGTCCAGCTCGCCGTGGCCGCGCCGACTGCGATCGCCAGCGCGAGCAGGGCGCCGACCACCCCGCGCC
>JAEZGC010000267.1 GCA_023437345.1 Actinomycetes bacterium | reverse complement strand
CGACCCGACGGACCGGCGGCTTGGCCAGCGGCGGCTGCGGCAGTTCGCCGCCGCCGGTGGGCCGGCCGGGCGGCGGGAGGGTCTCCCCCGACGGCGCTTCGGGGACCGGCCCGAGCGGCGCCACCTGGTCGATCGGACGGGAGACCGGCCAGTCGGTGTCGTAGGACTCGTGGACCTGGTCGGTGGCCGGAACCGAGACCGTCTCGTTGCGACGCCGCGCGCGCCGGGCGATCGCCCCGGGCTTGGCGCCGTAGCCGACCAGGGTGGCCACCGGCTGCTCCGGGCCGACCGCGTCGCCGTTGGCGTCCTGCACCTGGCCGGACACCTCGGGACCGGGCGTCGGCTCCGCGGTACCGTCCGGTGCGTCGCCGGGCTCGCCGATCCTGATCACCGGGGTGCCGACGTCGACCATCTCGCCCTCCTCCACCAGCAACGCCAGCACGGTGCCCGCCACCGGGCAGGGGAGTTCGACGAGGCTCTTGGCGGTCTCGATCTCCAGCAGGATGTCGTTGACCGCCACCGTGTCGCCGACCGCCACCTTCCAGGCCACGATCTCCGCCTCGAGCAGTCCCTCACCGGGGTCAGGCAGCTTGAACTCGTACACGACGGCTCTCCTCAGAACGCCAACGACCTGTCGACAGCGTCCAGCACGCGGTCGAGGTCGGGAAGGTAGTCGGTCTCGGCCCGGTTCGGCGGGTACGGCATGTCGTAGCCGGTGACCCGAAGGACGGGGGCCTGCAGCGCGTAGAAGCAGCGCTCCTGGATCCGGGCGGCGATCTCGGCGCCCATCCCGACGGTGCGCATCGCCTCGTGGACGACCACGGCCCGGCCGGTCTTGGCCACCGAGGTCAAGATGGTGTCGTCGTCCAGTGGCGCTATCGAGCGCAGGTCGATCACCTCGAGGTCCTTTCCCTCCTCGGCGGCGACGATGGCCGCCTCGACGCAGGGCCGGATCATGCCGCCCCAGGCCAGCAGGGTGAGGTCGCTGCCCTGCTTGACCACCCGGGCCTGGTGCAGCGGTAGCGGCACCGCCTCGGTGTCGACCTCGCCCTTCTCGTGGTAGCGCCGCTTGGGCTCCATGAAGACGACCGGGTCGGGGGAGGAGATCGCCTGCTGGATCATCCAGTAGGCGTCGGACGGGGTCGCGCAGGCGACCACCTTGAGTCCCGGGCTGTGCGCGAAGTATGTCTCCGGGGACTCGCTGTGGTGCTCGACGGCCCCGATCCCGCCGCCGTAGGGCAGGCGCAGCACCAGCGGGACGTTCATCCGTCCGTGGGAGCGGTGGTACTGGCGTCCGACCTGCGTGACCAGTTGGTTCATGGCCGGGAACACGAAGCCGTCGAACTGGATCTCGACCACCGGTCGGTAGCCGAGCAGGGCCATTCCCAGCGCCGTCCCCACGATCCCGGACTCGGCCAGCGGGGAGTCGATCACCCGGTCGCCGCCGAACTCGGCCTTGAGGCCCTCGGTGACCCGGAAGACCCCGCCGAGGTTGCCGATGTCCTCCCCGGCGAGCAGCACCTTCGGGTCGGCGGCCAGCGCCCGCCGCAGCCCGGCGTTGAGCGCCTTCACCATCGTCAGCGTGGGCATCAGACCTCCTCGAAGGACGCCCGGTAGGCGAGGTACTCGTCGCGCTGCTGCTGCAGGCCCACCGGAGTCTCGGCGAAGACCCGGTCCCACCACTGGGCGAGGTCGGGCTCGGGCAGCGTGACGCAGGCGGTCCGCCACTGCTCGGCGTAGGCGTCGGACTCGGCGGCCAGGTCGTCAAGCCAGCGCTGGTCTATCGCGTCGTGGGCGAGCAGGTACGCCTTGACCCGCTCGATCGGGTCGCGGGCCCGCCAGGTCTCCAGCTCCTCGGCGCGGCGGTACTTGGTCGGGTCGTCGGAGGTGGTGTGGGCGCCCATCCGGTAGGTGAACGCCTCGATCAGGGTGGGCCCCTCGCCGCGCCGGGCGCGATCCATCGCCCAGCGGGTAACCGCCTCGCAGGCCAGCACGTCGTTGCCGTCCACCCTGATGCCGGGGAAGCCGAAGCCGGCCGCCCGCCGGTAGAGCGGGATCCGCGACTGCAGGGCTATCGGTTCGGAGATCGCCCACTGGTTGTTCTGGCAGAAGAAGACCACCGGGGCACCGAAGGAGGCCGCGAACACGAAGGACTCGTTGACATCGCCCTGGCTGGTGGCGCCGTCGCCGAAGTAGGTGATGACGGCGGCGTTGGCGTCCGGATCGTGCCCGCCGACCAGGCCATCGCGCTGCAACGCCATCCCCATCCCGACCGAGAGCAGCAGGTGGCCGCCGATCACCCAGGAGTAGAGCTGGAAGCGCGAGCCGCGGGCGTCGAGGTCGACCATGCCGGAGCCACGGAAGACGCCGAGCAGTGCTGTCATGTCGATGCCGCGCACCCAGGCCACGCCGTGCTCGCGGTAGGACGGGACTGTCTGGTCGAGGTCGGTGATCGCCCGGGCGGACCCGATCTGGGCGGCTTCCTGGCCCAGCGACGGCGGCCACAGGCCGAGCTCGCCCTTGCGTTGCAGAGCTGTCGCCTCGGCGTCGAAGCGCCGGGTCAGCACCATGTCGCGCAGGCTCGCCGCGATGTCGGCGTCGCTGCCGGAGTAGCTGAAATCGGGGTGGTCGACGCGGGTGCCGTCCGGATCGAGCAGTTGTACGAAGTCACCGCCTGATTCGGGCATGGATCTCCTCGGGGTTCGGGGACCGGCGATTCGGGCAAACCTACGGTTACGTAACCAAAGGTGTCAACCCTTGGTCTCGACCCGCCTACCCACGCACCTGACGGCCCGGCTCGACGACGCCTTGCTCCTGCACCTGCAGCTGCAGATCGCGCCGACAGCGGGGGGGGTCGGATGATCGCCTACGTGCCCCCTGCTAGACGGATATGCCTCAGCCACTGGTTCAGCAGGCTCGCGGTGGCTTCCGGCTGATCCAGGTGGACGTTGTGGCCCGCGCCATCGAGCACCGCGAAGCTGGCGCGCGGGTAGTGATCGAGCCTCGCCAGGGCGTCGCGGTAGCCGACCACGTGGTCCTGGCGACCCGTGATGAACAGTGCCGGCTGGGTGAACGGCGCCGGTGAGGCGCTCTCCGGCTCAGAGTCGAACGCGTAGCGGGTGGCGATCCGGTCGAGCCCGGCGCTGTCGGCAACCAGAAGGCCCGGATAGGCATGGGCCAGGAACGCCTCGGCGTTCTCGGCGGTGTGAGTCACGGCGACCTCGCGGTACGCGTCGCCCGCCTCCCCGAGCCCGTCGATCAGGTCCAGGTCCTCGATCACGACGGTCTTTGTCGGTACGTCGCGGCGGTCATGGTCTGCGACGAAGACCGCAGCAATGGTGGCCAGACCAAGGACCTGTCCCCGCAGGTCATGCGCCACCCGGCGGGCGAGCATGCCCCCGAATGAATTCCCGAGCACCGCGAACGGCTCGTCGCCGATCCGCGCGCTGATCTCGTCGCGGACGACAGCCGCGACATCCTCGGCGCTCGCGACTGTGCCGAGCGGGGTGGCGCCACAGCCGGGAAGGTCTAGGTAGATCCGGCGCCACCCGCCAGCGGCCTGGATCGTCGGGTCGAGCGGCAGCAGCAGCCGGTGGTCGACCCCGAAGCCATGCAGCAGCACCAGTGGTGTGCCCGTACCGCGCTCGACACCCTCCACGGGCTCACCGTACACGGGGCGTTCTGACGACCCGGGCGCCGGCTGAAGTGGCCCAGCCGTCGCCCTAGTCTTGCGGCGGCTCTTGCGGGTGCTCCACCCACGCGTCCGACCCCGGAAACACCAGTGCCTCCTGTCCGTCGGGGTGGCGCACCAGGTACGGCGGTGCCCCGTCGGGTCCTCGAACCTCAATGATCTCGGACGTCTGGTCGGACGTACCTACCGCCCGGCCGTGCACGAGCAGCCGATCGCCTACCACTGCACGCATGACGACTCCTTCCTACGGCCCCTATCCAACAGATTGCACCTTCCCGCACGTAGGAAGAAGAGACAGGGACGTGATCTCGTGAGTGACGACTTCGTGGGCACGGCGGATCGTCAAGAGCAGCGCGGGTCGCAGCGGCGCTCTTCGGCGGGGACGAGAGCGTGGTTCGCAGCCTCGGGGAGTTCCGCCCACCGTCGCCTGGCCCGTACGGCCCGAGAGGCTGCCCGCGACTGTCGCGGCCGGTCTGAGGTCCCGGGGGGTCCTGCCGCCAAGGGCGCGCACTGCCCGCGCTGCCGAACTAGGGTGGAGCCATGACGACGCTGGCCGATTTCCGCGACCGCTATGGCGCCCTCGTGGTTGCGGCCTGTGAGTGGCGGGCCATGCAGGCCGACCCGGAGGTGCTGGCCGCCCGGGTGTTCGCCGTGCTCGCCGATCCGGCCAAGACCCCGGACCTGCCCCGGGCGTACCGGGTGATCGACAAGGTGGTGCTCGACTCCTACGTCCAGGCCTCCGCCAGTCGCTCGATCCTCGACCAGCTCCGCCTCGAGCGGCGTCCGCTGCCCAATGCGCCGGTGGACGACGAGGTGCACGCCGCGCTCCGCGATGCCGTCACCCGGCTGGGCGGACGCGACCGCGAGGTGCTGCAACTCGCCTACTGGGACGAACTCACCGAGGCCGAGGCGGCAGCCGTCCTCGGACTCGACCTGGACCGGTTCCGTGACCGCCGCGACCGCGCCCTCGACAGGTACCGCGGGCTGCTGCGCCGCCGCGTCCCCTCGGTCGACCCGGACGCCGCCTCGCAACTGTTCCGCAGCGTGAAACCGGGCCGTCGCACCCGCTGGGAGTGACTCCCGGCGCCGATAGGGTGCACCAATGTCCACCACCGGGCCGGACGAGCCGTCGCGCCGGGCTACCCCATGGGTCGCCGTCGGACTGACGCTGGTCGCCCTGCTGGCCACCGCCACCGTGCTGGGACGGCCCGCCGCCGCCGACACCGCCGGCGCTGCGGCGTGGTTCCCGCCCGACGGTCACCGCTCCCGGTTCGCCGCAGCCGGAGACACCCTGGCCAGGGAGTGGTCGCGGCCCAGCGCGTTCTCGCTGCTGCAGACCGGCTCCACCGAGTTCTGGGTGTGGGCCCAGATCACCGACGTGGAGTGGGGCTCGGCGACCTACCAGCGGGTGATGAGCCACCTGGTGGACGCGACGGGAGCCTCACAGGGCAGCGGCGAGGCGCTGTGGGTACTTGATGACACCGGCGCCAGGCTGGCCCTGGAACGCCGCCCGGACGGCGAGGCCATCGTCCTGGCGCCCGGCCGGCTGGACCTGCCGGCCGGCCTGGGCGCCGGGGACACCTGGACCTCCGAGGGCGAACTGGCCCACCGCGCCGCCGGGCAGGACTGGGCTGTCCACACCTACCGCGCCCAGTACACGGCCATCGCGGCCGGCGACCCCGACCTTGCCGGGCGCGGCTGCCTCGTGGTGAACCGGGAGTTCGGCTACGCCGACACCACCACCAGCGACGAGCAGACCTGGTGCCCGGGCGCCGGGGTGGTGGCCGGCAGCGAGTCCGGCACCCGGTGGACCCCCGGCGGCGCGGCGCCGACCCCGGTCCCCGCCGACGCCACAGCCTTCGACTGGGGACGCGTCGACGCGCTCGACTTCACCACCAACGCGCTCAACCAGACCGGCGCCGGGATCCCGCACGTCTCCCCGGTCGCCCCGCCCGGGATCGGTACCGACGGCAGCATCGTGTTCGCCAACCAGACCCTGCCCGACGTGGTGGCGCTCGACCCGGGCAACGAGCCCGCCCTGTTGGCCTGGCACGGCCGGCCGGGCGCCACGCCAACCACCGCCGGCACCTTCGCCGGCATCACTGTCGTCGCCACCGCCGCCCGCACCGCTGTCGGCTACGGCGCCCAGGGCCAGTGGCTGTGGGAGACGACGCTCAGCGACATCACCCGGGTGCCCCCGGTGCGGTTCGGCGCGACAGTGGTGTTCGCCACCCTCGACGGACGGGTGACCGCCCTCGACCTGGCCACGGGCACCGAGGCCTGGCACGCCGACCTGCCCGGCGAGCTGCGGACCCGTCCGCTGGTGGCCGGCGACCGGCTGCTGATCGGTGACCAGACCGGCGCGCTCACCTGCCTGGACGCCACTGGGGGACAGTCCTGGGTGGTCGACGCCGGGGTTGCCCGCAGCCTCGCCGTCACGGCCGGCCCGGACCCGGTAGTGGTGGTGGGCCGGGACGCGTCCACAGTCCTGCAGGCGTTCCGGGTGTCCGACGGCGCCCGCCTGTGGCGGACCCGGTTCTACGACGACGCCCGCGACGCGGTGGCCCTGGCCGGCAGGTTCGTGCTGCGTGACTCCGACCGCACCACCGCTATCGACGCCGCCACCGGGCAGCCGGTGTGGACGTGGGACGGGGCGAGGACGTGGGCAGCCATCGGCGGCGACCAGCGCGTGCTGCTGCTGACCGACACCGAGCTGGTGCTGCTGGACGCGGACGGGCGTCCGGTGAAGTCGTGGCCGCACGGCCTGGGCGACATCTCGCAGTCGGCAACCTTCCTGACCGCCGGGGAGGACAGCGTGGTCGCCTACGGGCCGCTGTCGATGTCGGTGGGCAGGCTGCCATGAGGGGGGCCGGAACCGACCTCCTCGCCGCCCTGCGGGAGGTCTGGACGATCACCTTCGTTGAGCCGGTGCGCGAGGGCCGGCCCCGCCCCCGCAGCTGGCCGTACGGCCTGGCCGCGATCGGGGCCGCCACGCTGGTGCTCTACGCCTTGTTGACCCTGGCTGCCACGTTCGCCGTCCCGCTGCGCCAGGCCGGTGACCTGGCGCACTCCCCGGGCACCGACCAGACCATGCCCACGACCACGATCCCGGTGCTGCTGGCCGGCGTGATCCTGTCCTTCGCGCTGGCCCACACCGCCGCGCTGCACACCTCGTGGTGGCTGCGGATCGTGCTGTTCGTGGTGGGCGCGACAGCGACAGTCTTCTTCGTCGCCCCGGCCTTCAACAACCCGCTGCTGATCGCGGGCTCGGTCGCGTGCTACCTGGGCCTGCTGGTGTTCACCCTCGTCCGGGCCAGGCGCCACTACGCCTGGTGGGAGTTCCTGGTGGTGACCGGGCTCGTCGCGGTCGCGATGCTGTCGCCGTGGCTGGGCGACGGCTTCTCGGCCCTGGACGCCGACCTGCGTCCGGTCTCGATAGTGGGGACGCTGACCAGCCTGCAGATCCTTGCGGTGCCGGCCATCATCGTCGCCGGCGCAGCGCCGGCCCAGATCGTCGTGACCGCCGCCGACGCCACCAGCACCCGACCGGTGGGCACCGGGTTGTTCTGGGCCGGGGCCGGCGTGGTGGCGGCCTGGTTCACGGTCTCCACGGTGGTCGACCTTGCCGGGGGCGGGCTCGAGCCTGCGGCGCTGGCCGGCGGGCTGGCCGCGCTGGCGGTGACCGCGGCGCTGCTGTGGGCCGTGC
The DNA here is from genome assembly GCA_023437345.1 of Actinomycetes bacterium. Taxonomy (GTDB): domain Bacteria; phylum Actinomycetota; class Actinomycetes; order Propionibacteriales; family Propionibacteriaceae; genus Propionicimonas. The sequence continues at coordinate 3,728 of JAEZGC010000267.1, read as the reverse complement.
TGCGGGCCGCCGGACGCAGCGCACCCGAGCCGTCCGAGGCCTACGTCACGCCGTGGAGCCGGTGGTTGTACCCGCTCGGGATCGCTATGGCAGCCCTGACCGTGGTGGTCGTGCCGCTCGTGACGCTGCGGGCGCTGCTGCCGCTGTTCGGGCTCGGCGACAGCCCGCTTGCCGAAGCCTTCGACGTCGCCTGGTACGGGTTCCTGGACAACAACGCCGGGACCAGCTGGCGCGCGCTGATCGGGGCTGTCGTGCTCGTCCTGGCCTGGCGGGCGAGCCGGGCAGGGCGGGTCGCCGAGGCCGGCATCCTTGTCGCCTTCGCCGTCGCCGTCGGCCTGGACGTGGTCGGCCTGCTGCCCTCGGCCAGCTTCCTGCACGACCGGACACCGCAGGCGATCGGCGTGCTCGCCGGCGTCGTCGCCCTCGTCACCGCACTGGTGCTGGCCGCCCGGGGCAGCCTCACCCGGCCGCGGGCGGCCGGCGCGCTGGCCGTGCTGCTGCTCGCCGTGCTGTACCCGCACCGCGGTGTGCTGGCCGACCCCGCCTCAGCGGTGCTGGTGTTCAGCGCGCCGATGGTGATCCTGTTCGGCCTGACCTGGCGCATCCTCACCGATGCGCAGTTCACCCGGGCCGGTTCGCGGCACTTCCCGCAACCGACCCGGGTGCTGCTGTTCCTCGCGAACTCACTGTTCGCCGTCACCAACGTGGCCTTCGTGGCGCTCACCCGCGGCACCGGCACCCAGTTCGACACCGCCATCTGGGCCGACCTGGGCGCCGATCAGCTGGGCGATCCGCTGTTCGTGATCAGCATCCTCGCCGCGACCTGGCTGGTACTGGTGCCGGTTCAGTACACCCGCGACTCGTCGGCGACCTCGCTGCCCGACAGCGACCCCACGAAGTCGGCCACCGTGACCGGCTTGGAGAACATCGGGTAGTCGTAGGCGATCGCGTTGTCGTGCTCGGCGGCCGAGGTGGCCGCGACCCCGTCGGTGAGCGTGATCACCTCGTAACCGCGCTCGTACGCCGACCGCATCGTCGACTCGACGCAACAGTTGGTCAGGAAGCCGCCCAGCACGATGGTCTTGATCCCCTTGGAGCGCAGGATGAAGTCGAGGTTGGTCGAGCCGAACGCGTCCAGCCCGCGCTTGCCCTCGATCACTATGTCGCCGTCCACCGGGGCGACGTCCCCGACGATCTCGGCACCCCAGCTGCCCTTCACGAACGAGTTGGTGTCGACTACCCCCTTGAGGATGCCGTAGGGGTGGCTGGTGATCTCGCCGTACCCCGGAGCGAACTCGATCGGGGAGTGGACGACGGTGACGCCGGCCTCGCGGGCCGCCGGGAGCGCGTCGGCGACCTTGCCGAGCATTCCCGTGGTCGTCATGCAGTCAGCCACCGCGGCGTGCAGCGAACCACCCTCGGTGGTGAAGTCGTTCTGGAACTCGATCAGGACGAGGGCGGTGGTGGCAGGGTCCATTGGTGGTCCTTTCAGTTGAGTGTGACCGGTGGGGGTGACGCTACGCCGCCGCGGCTCCGCGTCAAGGCCATCCCACTCAATCGAAGATCGGGCCCACCGTCCGGGTCCGCTTCAGCTCGAAGAAGCCCGGGTAGGCGAGCACCTTGACGAAGCCGTCCCACAGCTCCCCGGCCGCCTCCCCGCGTGGCGCCGGCGAGATCACCGGCCCGAACAGGCTCATGCCGTTCACCCTGATCACCGGCGTGCCGACGTCGGTGCCCACCGGGTCCATCCCCTCGTGGTGGGACGCCCGCACCGCGTCGTCGTTGGCGTCGGTCAACGCGGCATCGGCCAGCCCCACCGGCAGGCCGGCGTCGGCCAGCGCGGCCCGGTAGGTGCTCACATCGTTCGGCTCACCGCCGGGATGGATCCGGGTGCCGACAGCCGTGTAGAACTCGCGCAGCGCCTGCTGGCCGTGGCCCTCGGCCACCGCGAGGCAGACCCGTGGACCGCCCCAGCCGGCGTCCATCGTGGCGCGGTAGCGCGGCGACAACTCACGACCCTCGTTGAGCACCGACAGGCTCATCACGTGGAACCTGACGGCCACCGGACGCACCCGCTCGACCTCCAGCGCCCAGCGTGAGGTGAGCCACGCCCAGGGGCACATCGGATCGAACCACAGGTCGAGGGTGGTGGGGTCAGGGACGGTGGTGGTGGTTTCGGCCATGGGCCCGAGTGTAGGTAGCGTGCAGGCGTGACCGACGTGATAGTCCTCGACCTGGGCGGGGTGCTCGCCTGGCCCGCCGACCTCTACACCGGGCCCGCCGCCCTGCTGGGCGTCGACCCGGCCGCCTACGAGGCCGCGTACTGGGGGCCGCACCGGGTCGGCCTGGATCGCGGCGAGCCGCCGGAGGACTACTACGGCCCGCTGCTGGCCGCCGTCGGCGTCGCACCGACGCCCGAACTGGTCGACCACCTGGCGCACTACGACATGGCGCTGTGGTGCAGGTTCCGGGCCTCGGCGGTGGCCATGCTGGAGACGCTGGCCGGCTGGGAGCAGCGGCTGGTCATCCTCAGCAACGCGCCCGCCGCGCTGCGTCCCGCCGCGCAGGCCAGCGACTGGTACCCGCTGGTGGACCGGCTGTTCATCTCGGGCGAACTGGGGCTGGTCAAGCCCGACCCCCAGATCTACCGGCTGATCACCGACGAGCTCGGCGTGGCGCCGTCCGACATCGCCTTCATCGATGACCGGCCCGCCAACGTGGCCGGCGCGGCCGGCTTCGGCTGGCAGGCGCACCTGTGGCGCGACGACGCCGATTCGCTGGACTGGCTGCGCGGGGTGTGCGCCAGCTAGTCAGGGACGCTGCACCGCCGCCAGGCAGACCCCGGCGGCCGGGCCGAACGCAGTGTCGACCCACAGCGGTGGGACGAGCAGCGTGCGGCACAGCTGCGGGGTCACCTCGCGCAGTGGCGACTCCGGGGACGGATCGGAAAGGCCGTTGCCGGTGCAGCCCGAGAAGGCGAACCTGAACGTCTGGCCGTCCACCACGACGAACGCCACCGAGTCGGGCTGCGGCCCGGCCGACGGGTCGGGGGTCGGCTCCTGGCAGGTGGACTCCGAGTCATCATCAGGCCCACCGCCCGGCGGGGCGGCCGCTATCGCCTGCCACGCGGCGTCCGCGGCCGCGTCGGTGAGGCCGGCCGAGGCGCGCAGCCCAAGGACGCCGGGAGCGTCGAAGTCGTAGAGGCACACCGCCAGCGGCGCCCCGGCCAGCTGGCTCAGCGCCCCGCTTTCTGAGGACGGGACCGCGGCCGGGCAGCCGTTGTGGTCGACCTGGAATGTCACGGCCGAGGCGAGGATCTGGTCGGCAAGTTCGTCACCGGCGGCGTCGGTCAGGACGCTGATGGTGACGCTTCCGACATCAAGGCGGCGGTAGTTCCAGCCGTCCGGCAGCGACTCGGCGGGCGCGGCGGCCGGCTCGGAGAGGACCAGGTGCGGCACGAGCTGGTCGGCCGGGATCACACCCTCGCACAAGATGGCGGGGACCATCCCCTGCCCGCGCGCCAGGTCGACGTAGGCAGCCTCGGGCCACTCCTCGCTGATGCACCACGCGCTGGTGGGCGCGAAGCCGTAGCCCCAATCCTGCGGCACCTGGACGGCGACGTCGCGGAAGGACTCCCAGCGCCACCCCGGTTGCGGCGCCGGCAGGGCGCCGTCGCGGGCCGGGGCGGGCGCCATCTCGGGCGGCGCCTCCTCCCCACCGGCGTCGCC
>JAEZGC010000190.1 GCA_023437345.1 Actinomycetes bacterium | reverse complement strand
ATGCCGCGGCGGGTGATGATCCGGCGGTCGGTCAGGGTGTAGGTGGTGGTCAGCCAGCGCAGGTAGGGGGCCACCACCCAGCCCGCGAGGGCGAGCGCGACGAGCGCGAACTCCACCCAGGTCGCCCAGGGCTGCCAGCGGCCGGGGGTGGCGGCGAGCCCCACGCCGGCGGCCACCGCGACCAGCAGTAGCGCCAGCACGGGCCAGACCAGCGCCTTGCCGTGGGTACGCAGGTGCAGCAACTCGGCCTCGTCAGCCCCGAGGTACTTGTCCGGCAGACCCACGCCCACCATGGTTCCACATCGCGGCGCGCCGCTCAGCGCAGGTGCCAGACGTCCCCGGCCGCGAACTCGCGCACCCCGGACGGGGTCCGCACCAGCAGCCGGCCGTCGGCATCCACCCCGACCCCGGTGCCCTCGACCGCGTCGCCGTCGCCCAGGTCGACCCGGACCGGGCGCCCTATCGAGTCGCAGGCCGCGGCGTAGTCGTCGCGCAGGTCGGCGCCGGCCAGCCAGCGGGTGTAGCGGCCCTCGAAGGCGAGCAGCACCGCCGCCACCACAGCCCCGGGATCGGCGTCGGCGCCCTCGATCGCCAACGACGTGGCTGTCGGTACGGGCAGGTCCGCCGTGGCGAGGGTGGTGTTGATCCCCATCCCGATCACCACGGCGGGACCGGCCGGCGACTCCACCCGCTCAGCCAGGATGCCGCACAGCTTGCGGCCGCTGACCAGCACGTCGTTGGGCCACTTCAGCCGGGCCGCCACGCCGGCCGCCGCCCGCACCCCGTCCACCACCGCCAGCCCTGCCAGCAACGGCAGCCACAACCAGCGCGCCGGCCGGTCGGCCGGAGGCCGCAGCATGAGCGAGACGGCCAGCGACGCACCGGGCGGTGCCGTCCACACCCGGGTGAAGCGGCCGCGACCCGCCGTCTGGTGGTCGGCCACCAGCACCGCGCCCGACGGGGCTCCCGGGCGGGCCAGCGCGGCGAGGTCGGCATTGGTCGACCCGGTCTGCCCGACGGTGGCCACGCTCGTCCAGAACCGCTCCCCCACTGCACCCTGCAGCCGGTCCGCGTCAACCAGTGGTCCCACGGGCGACCACCCTATGCCCCGGCGGGCGGGGCGCTCTATCGTCGGGGCATGGGGTTCGACATCCACACCACAGCGGGCAAGCTCGCCGACCTTGCCGACCGCCGGGACGAGGCCTTGAACCCCAGCCCGCCGGCGGCTGTCGAGAAGGTGCATGCACAAGGGAAGATGACCGCCCGCGAGCGGGTCCTCGCACTGCTGGACGAGGGCAGCTTCGCCGAGTTCGACAGGTTCTCGCGGCACCGCTCCAGCTCCTTCGGGATGGACGCCCGGCGCCCCTATACCGACGGGGTGATCACCGGTGTCGGCGCGATCCACGGCCGTCCGGTCTGCGTCTTCTCCCAGGACGTCACCCTGTTCGGTGGCGCGCTGGGCGAGGTGTACGGCGAGAAGATAGTCAAGATCATCGATTTCGCGATCAAGACCGGCTGCCCGATCATCGGCATCAACGAGGGCGGTGGGGCGCGGATCCAGGAGGGCGTGGTCTCCCTCGACCTGTACTCCCAGATCTTCCGGCGCAACACCCTCGCCTCGGGGGTGATCCCGCAGATCTCGCTGATCATGGGGGCGGCCGCCGGCGGCCACGTCTACTCCCCCGCGCTGACCGACTTCGTGGTGATGGTCGACCAGACCTCCCAGATGTTCATCACCGGACCGGCAGTGATCAAGACAGTCACCGGCGAGGACGTCTCCATGGAGGACCTCGGCGGCGGACGGACGCACTCGACCAAGTCCGGCAACTCCCACTACCTGGCCGCCGACGAGGCTGACGCCATCGAGTACGTCAGGGAGCTGCTGACCTACCTGCCGCAGAACAACCTTGAGGACCCGCCGGTCTTCGACGAGGCCGAGGCCGACCTCACCATCACCGACCACGACCGGGTGCTCGACACCGTCATCCCCGACTCGCCCAACCAGCCCTACGACATGCACGAGGTCATCAAGCGGGTGCTGGACGACGATGAGTTCCTCGAGGTGCACAAGCTGTACGCGCCCAACATCATCTGCGGCTTCGGACGGGTGGAGGGCCGCGCCGTCGGGGTGATCGCCAACCAGCCGCTGGTCTTCGCCGGCTGCCTCGACATCAAGGCGTCGGAGAAGGCGGCCCGCTTCGTCAGGACCTGCGACGCGTTCAACGTCCCGATCCTCACCTTCGTCGACGTGCCCGGCTTCCTGCCCGGCACCGACCAGGAGTGGGACGGCATCATCCGCCGCGGCGCGAAGCTGATCTACGCCTACGCGGAGGCGACGGTTCCGCTGGTGACCGTGATCACCCGCAAGGCCTACGGCGGCGCGTACTGCGTGATGGGCTCCAAACCGCTCGGCGCCGACGTCAACCTGGCCTGGCCCACAGCGCAGATCGCCGTGATGGGCGCCGAGGGTGCGGTCAACATCCTCTACCGGCGCGAGCTCGCCGAGTCCGACGACCCCGCGGGCCGCCGCGTCGAACTGATCCAGGAGTACAACGACGAACTCGCCAATCCCTACGTCGCCGCTGAGCGCGGCTACGTGGACAAGGTGATCTTCCCGCACGAGACGCGCGCCCAGATCATCCGGGTGCTCCGGCTGCTGCGCACCAAGCGGCAGCAGCTGCCACCGAAGAAGCACGGGAACATACCGCTATGAGCGAGCCGGACGCCGCGCCCGCCCTCGAGATCCGGTCCGGTCACCCGACCGAGGCCGAACTGGCCGCGCTGACCGCCGTCCTGGTCGCCCTGCAGCGACGACGGCCAGCGCCGCACGCTCCCGTCACCGGCACCCTTGCCGGCGGCTGGCGCTCCTACTGGCACACTGTGCGGACGCCCCTGGTGCCGGGCCGCGAGGCCTGGCGCAGCAGCTTCCGGACGTGAAAGGGGACATCCATGAGCAACAACGCAGTTGACGAGATCCTGTCGGGCATCGACCTGCGGGCGCTGGCCGCCCAACTCGACACCGACCCCGAAGAGGTCCGGCAGGTCGCCGAGACTGCCATCCCGACCCTGCTGGGCAGCCTGCAGGCCAACGCCGCCGACCCCGAAGGCCGCGAGAGCCTGCTCGGCGCCCTGCGCCACCACACGGGTGAGATCCACGACCTCGACCTCGTCGACACCGACGACGGCCGGCGGATCCTCGGCCACGTGTTCGCCGACGACCCGCAGCGGATCCAGCCGCTGGCCGGCCAGAACGGCGGACTGCTGGCCCGGCTGCTGCCGATCCTGGCCCCGATCGTGATGAGCTGGCTGGCCCGCAAGGTGCTCGGCGGCGGCGGTCAGCAGTCCAGCGGCGGGCTGGGCGACCTGCTCGGCGGGATGCTCGGCGGCGGCGCCCCCGGGCAACAGCCCGGTGGCGGGCTGGGCGACATCCTGGCCCAGGTGCTCGGCGGAGCGCTGGGCGGCGGCCCGGCCGCACCCGCGCAGCCGTCCGGCTACCCCGGGTTCCCCGGCGGCGGCACCACGACGCCCGGCCAGTGGCCGGTCCCAGGTGACCCCGGCGCGGCGCAGGGCGGGCAGTCGTCCGGCGACGCGCTCGGCGACCTGCTGGGCCAGATCCTCGGCCGGCGGTGACAGCGGCAGCACCGCGGGTGGTCCTGGCCTCCAGGTCGCCGGCCCGGCTGGCCACGCTGCGGTCCGCCGGCATCGACCCGGAGGTCGTGGTGTCGGGGTTCGACGAGGACTCGGTCGCCGACCCAGACCCCGCGGTGCTGGTGGCGGCGCTGGCCCGTGCCAAGGCTGAGGCGGTCGCCGCCCGGTTGCCGTCCGAGGGTGACGTGCTCGTGATCGGCTGCGATTCGGTCCTCGACGTCGGTGGCGAGGTGCACGGCAAGCCTGTCGACGCCGCCCAGGCGACCCGGCGCTGGCGACGGATCCGTGGCCGCAGCGGTGTGCTGCGGACCGGACACCACGTCCTGCTGCGGCGCGCCGGCACGGTTTCGGCCCGGACCGCCGTGGAGAGCACCGTGGTGTGGTTCGCCGACCTCGCCGACGACGAGATCGCGGCCTACGTCGCCACCGGGGAACCGGTGGAGGTCGCCGGCGGGTTCACCATCGACGGCCTGGGCGGCGCCTACGTGACACGCCTGGAGGGCGACCCGCACGCCGTGGTCGGCATCAGCCTTCCCCTGTTGCGCAGCATGCTCGCCGACCTCGGGGTGCCCTGGCACACACTGTGGCGCTCCTGACCCACCAGTGACGGTTCCCGAGCACCCCCACCCGGTCACGCGATCGAGCGCACCAGAACCCTCCGGCGTGCGCCAAGGAACCCTGCCCCCGTGCTGAGGACCCGTCCCCGCGTGCTGGGGAACCGTCCCCGGGTGCAGGGGCGACCGGCCAGCTCGCGTCGTCTAGATTTGACTCGCGATGACGACCGAGAACCTGCCCACCACCACCCGACCCACGTCGATCCTGCCTGCCTGGCTGCGCGGCATGCGACCCAAGCAGTGGGTGAAGAACGTCCTGGTGTTCACCGCTCCGCTGGCGGCGGGCCGGTTGTTCGAGCCCGCGGTCGCCGTGGCGAGCCTGTGGGCGTTCGCCGCGTTCGCCCTGATGAGCGCCTCCATCTACCTCTTCAATGACATCCGCGACGTCGCCGCCGACCGGCTGCACCCGCGCAAGCGGCTGCGTCCGATAGCGGCGGGCGAGCTGTCCATCCCGCTCGCCTACGTCCTGGCGGCGATCTGCCTGGCCGGCGCGTTGGCGCTCGGCTTCTGGGTGCGCCCCGCGCTGGGGATCACGCTGGCCGTCTACTGGGTCCTCCAGGTCGGGTACTCGCTGTTCTGGAAGCACCAGCCGATAGTCGACCTGGCGATGGTCGCGGCCGGGTTCCTGCTGCGGGCGGTGGCCGGCGGCGTCGCATCCGGTATCGAGCTGAGCCAGTGGTTCCTGCTGGTGGCGTCGTTCGGGTCGCTGTTCATGGTGGCCGGCAAGCGGTACTCCGAGCTGCGCGACCTCGGCAGCGAGGCGGGCACCCGGGCCTCCCTCGAGCGCTACACCGACAGCTACCTCAGGCTGGTCTGGTCGGTGTCGGCCGCCGTCGTGATCATGGCCTACAGCCTGTGGGCCTTCGACGTCCGCCACAACCCGCTGTGGGGGATCCCGTGGACCGCCATCTCGATAGCACCGTTCACCCTGGCCGTGCTGCGCTACGCGATGAAGATCGACCAGGGCGACGCCGGCGAACCGGAGGACATCGTGATGAGTGACAGGATCCTGCAGGTGCTGGCCGTGGTCTGGGTGATCCCGGTCGCGATAGCGGTGTTCGGACGATGAGCCGCCCGGTAGCCCTGGTCACCGGCGGCAGCCGCGGCATCGGACGCGCGATAGCCCTGGCGCTCGGCCCCACCCACCGCGTCCTGGTCGGCGGACGCGACCGCGACGCGATAGCCGAGGTGGTGGACGCCCTGCCGGACGCCGCACCGTTGGTCGCCGACCTCACCGACGAGACTGCCGTCACCACGGCGGTGGCCGGGATCAAGTCGCTCGACGTGCTGGTCCACTCCGCCGGCGTGCTCGCCCACTACGGGCCGTTCGCCGAGGCGAGCACCGACAAGTGGCGCACGGTGATGGACGTCAATCTGATCGCACCGGCCACCCTGACCCGGCTGCTGCTTCCCGCGCTGCGGCAGGCGCACGGCCTGGTCGTGTTCATCAACTCCGGTGCGGGGCTGACCGCCGGCCGCGGCATGGCGGTCTACGCCGCCTCAAAGTTCGCCCTCACCGGGCTGGCCGACGCGCTGCGCGCCGACGAGGCCGGACGGATCAAGGTGACCACCATCCACCCCGGCCGCACCGCCACCGCGATGCAGGCCGAGCTGAGGGCCGCGGAGGGCGCCAGCTACACCCCGTCGGACTACCTCGACGCCGCTGACGTCGCCCGCGCCGTCCGGCTGGCCGTCGACCTGCCGCCCGGCGCCAGTCTGAGCTCGGTACGGATCACCCCGGCCTGACCACCCGGGTCCGCCCCCGGGCCATTCCCGGCCCCACAGACGCCTGCTCCCCGGCCGCAGGCGACCGGGGAGCAGGACAGGACCCGAAGGGTCAGGAGGTGACCTCCGCGCGGCGGCGGTTCCACTGGTCGAACGCCACCGCGAGCAGCAGCACGACGCCCTTGACCACCGACTGCAACTGCATCGGCAGGCCGAGCAGCGACATGATGTTGCTGATAACGGCCATCAGCAGGCCGCCGATCATCGCGCCGCCGACCCGTCCGATGCCGCCTGTCGTGGAGGCGCCGCCGATGAAGCACGCAGCGATCGCGTCCAGCTCGACACCGTTACCGGCACCCGGCTGAGCGGCGTTCATCCGCGACGAGTAGACGATGCCGGCGACCGCCGCCAGCACCCCCATGTTGACGAAGATCCAGAAGTTGACCCGCCGCACCCGCACACCCGACAGCTGGGCGGCGTTGAGGTTGCCGCCGATCGCGTAGACGTGCCTGCCGAACACCGAGCGCTGGCTGATCACGGTGTAGATCACGAACAGGGTGAGCACAAGGACCAGGACGTTGGGCAGCCCGCGGCTGGTGGCGAACTGGTAGCCGAGCCACATCAGGATGACCGCCATCAGCACCAGCTTGCCGATGAACAGCGGCATCGCCTCGACCGTCTGCTGGTAGGCGATCCGGCCCTGCCGGGTCCGCCACTGCAGGTAGCCGAACGCCACCGCTCCGATGCCGAACACCACAAGGGTGAACACGTCCACCCCGAAGCCGCCGAACAACCCGTTCTGGAAGCCGTTGGCTATCTCGTAATAGGTGCCGCCGAACGGCGACAGCGAGATGCTGTTGAGCACCTGGTAGGTGAGCCCGCGGAAGATGAGCATGCCGCCCAGGGTCACGATGAAGCCGGGGATGCCGACGAAGGCGACCCAGAAGCCGTGCCAGATGCCGACCAGCAGGCCCACCGCCAGTGCGGCGAGCACGCCGATCCACCACGGCATCTGGTACTTGATCACCACGACTGCCGCCACCGCGCCGGTCAGGGCCACCACCGAGCCGACCGACAGGTCGATCTGGGCGGCGACGATCACCAGCAGCATGCCCATCGCGAGGATGAGGATGTAGGAGTACTGCAGCACGATGTTGGTGATGTTGCCCGGCGACAGGAAGTTCGGGCTGGCGATCGCTGCCGCCGCGAAGACCACGACGAACGCGATCAGGATCCCGCTCTGCCGCATGTTGCGGGTCAGCATCTCGCCGAAGCCGGCGACGACCGGAGCGTCGGTGGGAGTCGGTGTTGTCACAGGGGCGGTCATCGCGCCTGTCCTTTCGTGTCGTCGTGCGGGCCGGGCACAGCGCCGACCGGTTCCGGATCGTAGGACTGCCACTGGGCAGGAATGGGCTTGCCGCGCTCCAGGGTCATCAGCTGCATCAGCCGTTCCTGGGTCGCTTCGGCCACGGGGACCTCACCCGTCATCCGCCCGTAGGCGAGGGTGTAGATCCGGTCGCAGATCCCGAGCAGCTCGGGCAGTTCGGACGAGATCACGATCACCGCCTTTCCGGCGGCGACCATCCGGTTGATGATCAGGTAGATCTCGTACTTGGCGCCCACGTCGATACCGCGGGTCGGTTCGTCGAGGATGAGGATGTCAGGCCCGGTGAACAGCCACTTGCTGAGCACCACCTTCTGCTGGTTGCCGCCGGACAGCTTGCCGACCAGCGACATCACATTCGGGGTGCGGATGTTGAGGTCGCGCCGGTACTCATCGGCGACCTTGAGCTCCTCGTTGCCGTTCACCCAGCCGCGCCGCGACAGTTTGAACAGGCCCGCGGAGGAGATGTTGTGCCGGATGTCGTCGAGCAGGTTGAGCCCGTAGCGCTTGCGGTCCTCGGTGGCGTAGGCGATGCCGTGCCGGACGGCGTCGGCCACCGTCGGCGCCTCGATCGGCTCGCCGTTCTTGAACAGCTGGCCGGTGATGTCGCGGCCGTAGGACTTGCCGAAGATGCTCATCGCGAGCTCCGTGCGGCCGGCCCCCATCAGTCCTGCGATGCCGACCACCTCACCGGCGCGGACGTTGAACGAGGCCTTGTCGATGATCACCCGTCCGGCCTGCGTGGGGTGGTAGACCGTCCAGTCCTTCACCTCGAGGACGGGGTCGCCGATACTCGGGACCCGCTCCGGGAACCGGTGCTCCAGGTCGCGTCCCACCATCCCGCGGATCATCCGCTCCTGGGTAGCGCCGGGCTCGGACATGTCCATGGTCTCGATGGTGCGCCCGTCGCGGATGATCGTGGTGTGGTCGGCGATCTCGGCGATCTCGTTCAGCTTGTGGGAGATCACGATGGACGTGATGCCGTGCCCCTGCAGCTGGCGGATCAGCCCCAGCAGGTGCTCTGAGTCGTTGTCGTTGAGGGCCGCTGTCGGCTCGTCGAGGATGAGCAGCTTGACGTCCTTCGACAGCGCCTTGGCGATCTCGATGAGTTGCTGCTTGCCGACGCCGAGTTGGGAGACAGGGGTGGTGGGGTTCTCCCGCAGGCCCACCCGCTCCATCAGTTTGGCGGCCTCATGGTTGGCCTTGTTCCAGTCGATCAGGCCGGCGGCGCCGCGGGTCTCGTTGCCGAGGAAGATGTTCTCGGCGACGGACAGGTAGGGCACCAGGGCGAGCTCCTGGTGGATGATCACGATCCCCTTGGCCTCGGAGTCGTTGATCGTGGCGAACCTGACTTCCTCGCCCTCGAAGAAGATCTCGCCTTCGTACGTGCCGTGCGGGTAGACACCGCTGAGCACCTTCATCAGGGTCGACTTGCCGGCCCCGTTCTCTCCGCAGATGGCGTGGATCTCGCCGCGCTCAACAGTCAGCGAGACTTCCTGCAGCGCCTTGACGCCCGGAAAGGTCTTGGTGATCGACCGCATCTGAAGGATGTCGTTCATGTCCCTCCCTGCTGGAACCGCTGTGCCGCGACAGGTGCCGGAGTGGGTCCGTCCAGTGCGGA
>JAEZGC010000254.1 GCA_023437345.1 Actinomycetes bacterium | reverse complement strand
CGATGGCGTCCGGCTCGGCAACGTTGTCGCCGGTGTTCACCACAAGGTCAGGCTCGAGCCCGGCGAGGCTGGCGATGAACCGGGCGCGGGCCCGGTCGCGCACCAGCAGGTGGGCGTCCGACAGGTGGAGCACCCGCAGCCGCGGGGATCCGGGCGGCAGGACTGCCACGCTCACCCGACGCACCTGGAACGCGCGTGCCTCGACCAGCGTCCCGTACGCGACGCAGGCTGCGCCTGCCAGCGCCAGCCGGCCCAGTGCGCTAGCCGCCGTCATTGCCGCCGCGACCCCGTCCGCCGCCGCCACCGCGGCCGCCGCCGGGGCCACCGCCGCCCTGGTCGGCGGGGACGCAGACCCCCGGTGGCGGGTTGGGGACCAGCACCTCGCCCTCACCACACACCGGCGGCGGCAGGTACTGCACGCACTCGGGCAGGCCCTCGTTGCCCTCCAGGCGGCACCATGCCTCCGAGCCCTTCTTGGGGCCCTTCGAGATCTCGATGGCGATCGCGCTCAGCTTCGGCGCCTTGCCCGACGGCGAGGTGCCGACGATGGTGCCCTTCGCAGCGTCACTGGCGACCTGGTCGGTGAAGTATGTGAAGCCAGCCTTGCGCAGCCGCTCCTTGCAGGTGCCGACGCCCATCCCCAGGCAGCTGGGCACGTTGACCCACTCGCCCCTCAGGATCGAGGCCGGCGGCTCCTTGAACCGCTCGCTCTTGTAGCCCTCGAGGTTCTCGATCGCGTAGGACATGGACGGCCGCAGCAGCCGTCCGCCCGCCTCGCTGCCGGAGCGCCCGTAGACGTACTGCTTGGAGTGCTTGAGGTAGGCGCCGTTGAGGTAGCGACCGTTGCGGGCCTTCCAGAAGTCGCCGAACCGCGGATCGTTGTCGTAGGACAGCACCGCGGCGGCGGCGAGGTTCGGCGTGTAGCCCACCGTCCAGACCGCGCGGTTGTCGGGGACGGTACCGGTCTTGCCGGCCATCTGGACGCCGGGGATCTTGGCCAACCTTGCGGTGCCGCCGTTCATCGGGCCCTGGAAGATCTTGTTGATGGCGTCAGCGACGTCCTTGGCGAGCACCCGCTTGCAGTCCGCGGACGGGACCTCGAGCTCGGCCCCCTCGCGGGTCTTCATCGACTCCACGATCACCGGCTCGCAGTGCACGCCCCGGTTGGCGAAGGTGGCGAACGCCTCCACCAGCGACAGCGGTGGGGTCTCGATGCTGCCAAGGGTGAACGACGGGATGGTCTGGTACGACATCACGTCGGGGTAGATCTCGCTCGGCTTGCCGACCTCGAGCCCCAGCTTGTCGGCCATCTCGACCGCCTCGCAGACCCCGACCGCCTGGATGAGCTGGGCGAAGTAGGTGTTCACCGAACCGCGGACGCCGGCGAACATGTCCATCACCCCGGACGGGCTGGCGTTGGTCACCTTCCACTTCTTGTCGAGCATGAACTCGCCGTCACACGACTTGTACGGGCCCTCGAACTCCATCACGCGCTTGGCGTTGTACTTGCCGTACGCGCCCATCCCGGCCTCGAGCGCAGCTGCCGCGACGAAGGCCTTGAAGGTAGAGCCGCCCTGGAACCCGTCGGCCCCGCCCATCGCGTGGGAGGCGGCGTAGTTGTAGTAGGTCTCGCCGCGCCACTTGTCCTTGTCGCCGTCCTTGTTGTCGCCCATCTTGGGACGGCTCTGGGCCATCGACACGATCTTGCCGGTGGACGGTTCGACCATCGTGATCACGGACACGACAGGGTCACGGGCGTCGACGAAGTTGGCGATCGTCTTCTCAGACTGCTTCTGGATCTTCGGGTCGACAGTGAGCCGAATCGTCAGGCCGCCGCGGTACAGCCGGTTCTCCCGCTCCTCCTGGGTGTTGCCAAGGCTCGTGGCCTGGGTGAGCAGCACCCGCTTGGCGTAGTCGCAGATGAACGGGTAGCGCGCGTTGCCGCAGTCGAGCCTGTTCTCGGTGACCTTGTCCTTGTCGAAGGCCTCGGCCTTGGCGGCCTCGCCCTCGGCCTTGGTGACCTTGCCGAGTTCGACCATCCTGTCGATCACGTTGTTGCGCCGCTCCAGGGCGACCTGCGGGTACTTCACCGGGTTGGTGGTGACCGGGTTGCGGACCAGGCCGGCCAGCATCGCTGCCTGCGCCAGGTTCAGCTTCGCGGCCGACACCCCGAAGTAGTGCCGGGCAGCCGCTTCGACCCCGTACGCGCCATCGCCGTAGTAGGAGATGTTGAGGTACCGCTCAAGGATCTCGTCCTTGGACAGCTTCTTCTCCAGCGCGATGGCGAACCGGAGTTCCCGGATCTTGCGGGCGAGCGTGTTCTCGGTCGCGGCGGCGCGGGCGACCGGGTCGTTGTTGGCCTCGGCGGTCTCGATCAGGACGAGGCGGACGTACTGCTGGGTGATGCTGGAGCCGCCCTGCGTGACGCCCTGGGAGGTGCTGACCAGCGCCCGCAGCGTGCCCTGCAGGTCGATCGCGCCGTGCTCGTAGAAGCGGTGGTCCTCGATCGCCACCTGCGCCTCGCGCATGATCGGCGCGATCTTGTCCAGCGGCTCGTAGACCCGGTTCTCGTTGTAGAAGTAGGTGAGCAGCGACCCGTCCGCCATCTCGATGCGGGAGCGCTCCGACTGCGGCGGGGTCTCGAGCTCCGTCGGCAGGGCGTCGAGGCTGAGCGCAGCGTCGCGTCCGGTGGTGGCGACCATGCTGACGGCGGGCACGACGAAGCCCGCGGTCAGGAGCCCACCCAGTACGGCGACTCCCAGGAAGACCAGCAGCGAGTACAGCCGTTTGCCCAGACGCATGGCATCTAGGGTACGTGACCGCCTCCCGGCTGGGGAAAACCTCCTGCGGAGCGCCGTGCCTGGCGATAGGATGGCCCCGCTCGACAGTGGTGCGCCAAGCGCGAATCTCACCATGCGGGGGACCGTCGTCTCAGCATCCGGGCCAATCCGTCTCATTGGTGTATACCGCCTAGCCAGACGCGCGCTTAATGGCCTAACCTTTTAGCAACACGGTTCGCGACCGACTCCCCGGTTGCTCGACGTGAGAGGTGTGTGGGGCATTGTCGCTCGCGAAGACTGAAGACTGGACGCTCCTGGCGCGTTGTCGCGGGATGCAGGATGACCTCTTCCCCGAAGGCGCCGACCAGAAGCGCGTGCGCGTCGTCTGCTACGCCTGCCCCGTCCGCAACGAGTGCCTCGCCGAGGCCCTCGACAACCGGATCGAGTGGGGGGTGTGGGGCGGCATGACCGAGCGCGAACGCCGCCAGCTGCTCCGCCAGCGCACCGACATCACGTCCTGGACCTCCATCCTGTGCCCCAGGGACGGCAAGGACGGCAGCCGCCAGGTCTGACCCCCGGGCCCACGGTTCCTCCCGTCGGCGCCGCGCCCTACCCTGTGCACATGACCAAATGGGAATACGCCACAGTCCCGGTGCTGATCCACGCGACCAAGCAGATCCTCGACACCTGGGGCGCTGACGGCTGGGAGCTGGTCCAGATGATGCCCGGGCCGAACCCGCAGAACCTCGTCGCCTACTTCAAGCGTCCCCTGGGGCAGTGATGGACGAAGAGGTCACCGGCACCCCCGCCTCGCAACGGCTGGCTGAACTCGGGATCGAGCTGCCCCCGGTGGCCACCCCGGTCGCCGCCTACATCCCCGCCATCCTCTCGGCCGGCCAGGTCTTCACCTCGGGGCAGCTCCCGGTCGTCGAGGGACGGATGCTCGCCCTCGGCAAGGTCGGCGCCGAGGTCAGCCCCGAGCAGGCAGCCGAGCTGGCTCGCACCGCCGCCCTGAACGCGGTGGCCGCCGCGGCGAGCGTAGTCGGAGGGATCGACGGCATCCGCCGGGTGGTGAAGGCGACGGTCTTCGTCGCCAGTGAGCCGGGGTTCACCGGCCAGCCCCAGGTGGCCAACGGAGCGTCCGAACTGCTGATGGAGATCTTCGGTGCCCGAGGCGCCCACGCCCGCAGCGCCGTCGGGGTGGCCGTCCTGCCGCTGGACGCCCCGGTCGAGGTCGAACTCATTGTCGAAGCCAACGCCGCCTCCTTCTGAGGCTGCCCGCGAGTCCCGGCTGGCCCTGGTCCGGCGGGCCCGGGCCATCTACCGCGGCCTGGGACAGACCTACCCCGACGCGCACTGCGAGCTCGACTTCGCGACCCCGCTGCAGCTGCTGGTCGCCACCATCCTGTCTGCCCAGTCGACAGATCGACGGGTCAACACCGTCACCCCCGAGCTGTTCCGGCGCTGGCCGGACGCCGCCGCGCTGGCCGCGGCCGACCGCGCCGAGCTTGAGGAACTGATCAAGCCGACCGGCTTCTTCCGGGCCAAGACCGACTCGTTGATCCGGCTCGGCGCCGCCCTGGTCGCCGACTTCGGTGGCCAGGTGCCGGGCACGCTCGCCGAGCTCGTCACGCTGCCCGGGGTGGGGCGGAAGACGGCCAACGTTGTGCTGGGGGATGCGTTCGGGGTGGCCGGGATCACCACCGACACCCACCTGATCCGGCTCGCCCAGCGCTTCGGATGGACCACCCAGACCAAGCCCGACGCGATCGAGGCAGAGGTAGGCGCGCTGTTCGACAAGCGCGACTGGGTGCTGCTCAACCACCGGGTGATCTGGCACGGCAGGCGCCGGTGCCATGCCATCCGGCCCGCCTGCGGCGCGTGCCCGGTGGCGCGGCTGTGCCCGTCCTACGGGCTCGGGCCGACCGACCCGGCGGTGGCGGCGAAGCTCGTCAGGGAGCCGCGCGGATGAGCGGCGCGAGGGGGAACCGGCGCTTGGGCTGGCTGGGCGCGGCCCTGGCAGTCGTCGTAGCGGCCGGATGCGCACCTGCGGCGCCGCCGCCTTCCTCGCCGACCCCCGCCACCGACC
>JAEZGC010000178.1 GCA_023437345.1 Actinomycetes bacterium | reverse complement strand
CTGCTAAATCGAGCAAAGAACAGCGAGGCCCAGAATTACGACTTCACAAGGAAGAAGGCGAACTACTTCACCAGCCCCAACGGCAGCGCAGTGTTCGCCCTGACTACGCAGGTTCTCACCTTGAGTGAATGGACGCCGGCCGTCATCCAACGTCGCCAAACGGAGCTCCTCGCGTCACTTGACAAGGAATGGGACTTGGTCTGATCCCGGGCATCCTGAGATCGCATGACGAGCCAGGTGCCGATCCCGGGGGCCGGAGCCCGGCTTGGCCCGCTTTGGCTCGTGCATGCAGGGATGGTTGGCGGCAGGCCCGCGTTCCGGGCGCTGCCACTCAACCACCGCTAGCTCGCTATGCGTCGCGTTGGTCGCGCGGTGTTGTCGCATGCCTGTGCTCGAAGCCTTGAGCGGGGTGCGCAAGCACGACACGTAGACACCAGCGGCGACGACTTGAGGTCGGCGGCCTCAGGTGGCAGGGATGAGCCGGCCTTCGGCATCTACCAAGCAAAGGCGGGCGGCTAGGCGATCGGTGTCCGTGCCGAGGCCTTCGATAAGGACCTCGCCATGAGCGGTTGCGAGAACGTCGCTGTACCGGACGTGGTAATGGCCGTGGAAGACCCTGGTGGCCGCCACGCCGTCCACAACCGCTCGAAGTCGGCGCTGGTGATCATCCGATCGAACCAGAAGATCGATTGGCCACTCTGATTCCCGCCGCCAAGCAGGACGATCCTGTCGAAGATGAGCGCGCAGAAACGGGACCCCCAAGGGGGCATCGTGCGAGAGGACCACGTCGGCCGGCCCGTCGGCCACGATCCGGTCTGCTTCCACCACTGTCAGTTCCTCGGCATCGAACCAGGTCTTGCCCTGGGTCCGGAACTCCTTGTCCACGCTGACCGCTCCGCCGACTGCCAGCCAGACGGTGCGGTTCCAGGCCCAGCGGTATCCACGTGGCAGGTGCCAGATGTGGTCACTCACCTGGCGGCGACCGTCCTCGCTAATCGGCCGGGCGGCAAGGCGCTCGAAGTCCTCGTGATTCCCGTCGACCCACCACAAGTTGAGGCCGTGCCTGGACAGGCGACGTTCGACCTTCAGAAGAAACCTCTGCCCACCTGGATCCCGGGGCCACCACCCGAAGTCGCCGGCCTGGAGCAGGTGGGTTGCGCCGACCGACGCGGCGTAGTCGATGGTGGCGAAGGCCGCACCAGTGTTCGCGTGGAGGTCTCCGATCACAAGGACGCGCTGGTCACCCGGGGGCTTTTCGACGGCGTCCATGAGGGATTCAAACACGGCGCGAAGACTCGCTCCGACCACTGGTGGTGCGCCGGTGGTGCGCACCCCGAAGGGGTTCACGTGAGTGGGATGTGGGAACTCCCGCGTTATCCCTAGCGGGAGACGGCTTCTAGATGGTGGAGCTAAGGGGATTCGAACCCCTGACCTTCTCATTGCGAACGAGACGCGCTACCAACTGCGCCATAGCCCCAGGTGCCCTCGCGGGCCGATCCAGATTAGCACCGCGGTCCCGGGACAGCGAAACCGCGGTCGACCCGTCCCGACGCCGCGCCCGGGACGGTCGCGGACGCACCCACAGGTGCCCCGGAGGTGAAGGCGCGGGCGCGGTAAACCCGATCGAGTGCGCACGACCACTCCCGCCGCCGGCCGGCGTGAACCGCGCCTACAGGGCTGCGCGCAGCGGGAAGACGATCCGGGTCACGGTCTCGGCGGGATCGGTCTCCGGCGGCGACTCGTACAGCTCCCACATCGCATCGGACAGGTCGAGGTCCTGCTCGGCAAGCCACGGCATCAGCGCGTCGTAGGTCTCGTGCAGCTTGTCGTACGGGCCGGTGTGGGTGGCGACGACGGCCCGCTGCGCCGGGTGGGCGGTCACGATCAGGTCCGGGATGTCGGCCTCACTGTCGATCCCGAAGCCGATCTCGACGTCCACGACGTCGGACGGCATCCCGAAGTAGCAGCCGTAGGCGGGACCGACCAGCTGTGCGCCGGCCCGGCCCGCGGCCGCGGCCACCTGCTGGTAGGTGTCGGGGAAGACGGTGGCCAGCTCAGCCGTCGCGACAGTGCGTCGGATGCCCGCGCTGATCCACGGCGCGATGGTGTCGAGGTGTGGATTGACGTCAGCCATGGCCAACTCCTCAGAGGTTGAGTTATGGCTCCACGCTAGCAACGCCCGGGCCGTCCGCAACCCTCACCGGGATCAGCCGACCTCGCGGTCGCCCTCCACCGCCTCGGTCGGCTCGTCGTTCGGCGTGGCCGCCAGGACGGGGACCGCCGGGGTCGCCGCGACCGGCGCCGACAGGTCGATCGTGCGCACCGTCCGCGGTGCCAGCGGCGTCGACACGTAGGTCGGACGCGTGATCGGGATCGGATCCCACAGCGACCCGATCGGACGGACCGGGACGCTGATCTCCACCGAGTGCTCGTGGTCGGCGACGTCGGAGTCACTCAGGGCGATAGCGACCGTGTCCTCGTCGCGCGAACCGCGGATCTGATCGGCGCGCCGGTTGAGGTCGGCCCGCATCGCCCGGACGCTGAACCGCGCGACCACAAGGAACAACACCAGCACGCCTGCCGGGATCGTCGCCCCCCACCACGCGCCGATCCCGAACCAGGCCAGGACGGCCACCACCAGCTGCACCAGCAGCAGGAAGATGAGGACCCGCCGGCGGCGCTGCGCAGCATGCTCGTCGATCAGCCGCAGCTCCCTCAGCTGGGCGCGTCGGGTGAGTGGTGTCGAAACCTCGGCGGCGCCCTCCTCCGCGCGGGCCAGCGACTCGCCACTGCGCACGATCGTCACCGCGGTGGGGGTGAACGGGATGTCCACCTCGCCGTCCTCGAAGGTGTCGCCGCGGTGGTGCAGGTAGTACGGCACCAGATAGACCAGCCAGAACGCCGCGATGATCGCGAAAATCACTCCGGTCAGGCCCACACCCGCACGCTACGGGGCGGCGGCCCGGTCCTGCCCGACCTGCTGCGGAGTGTCGGGGAATCGACCCACAACCGGCCCGCCGCAACCGCCGATGGACGCCGGAGGGCTCACCCGCGGGACCGCTCGTACCGGTTCAGCACCCCTTCGGGAACCTCCTCGCTGTGCAGCGCGAACAGATCGTGGTCGCGCCAGTCACCGTCGACGTGCATGTAGCGCGGCCGCCGTCCCTCGTACCGGAAGCCGAGCTTGCGCACCACAGCGAGGCTGTTGGTGTTCTCCGGACGGATGGCGATCTCGATCCGGTGCAGTCGCAGCGCGGCGAAGCAGTAGTCGACGGCCATCGCCACGGCGGTCGGGATGATCCCGCGACCTGCCCACTGCGGGTCGACCCAGTAGCCGACCTGGGCCCAGGACGCCGAGCCGTGGGTGATTCCGCTGACCGTCACCTGCCCGACGAACCGCGGCCTGCCGCCCGGCGGGGTGTACTCCACCGCCCAGGGCAGCATCGCCCCGTTGCGGGCCCGCTTGCGGAACCGCCGCACCAGCGCCGCGAACTGCAGCGAATCGTCGAGCGATCCGGGTGGCCGGGTCGAGTCCCACGGCCGGAACCAGGTTTCGCCACGGTGCCGGATCTCGGTCCACGCCGCCTCGTCCCCGACCCGCAGCGGGCGGAGGGTGACCGCCCCGTGGTGCAGCGTCACCGGCCACCGCGGCGGGGCGTCGCCCACCTCAGCTCCGCAGCGGCCAGCAGGTCACCGTGGTGCCCGCAGCGACCTCCCCGAGGCCGGGCTCGATCACCATCAGGGTGTCGGCGGCGACCAGCTCGAGCACGGTGGCGGTGTCGGCGGTGGCCAGCGGCTCCACACCGTGCTCCCCGGCACGTCCCAGCAGGAAGGACGTGGCCTCGGCGTGGCTGGTGACCGGACGGGCCAGCGGCGCCGTCACTGCCTCGCGCTCTGCCGGCGCGAGCCCGGCGAGCTTGCGCACCAGCGGGCGGACGAAGACCTGGTAGCCGATGTAGGCGTCGACAGTGTCACGCGGCAGCACCACGACGGGCACCCGCTCCTCGCCCATGGTGGCGACCAGCGACGGCCCGGCGGGCACCGCTGCGACCCGGGCGTCGTCGACGGCACCGAGGCCCGACAGGACCTCGACCAGGTCCGGGGTCACGTCGGCGCTGAGCAGCAGCAGGTCGGCGCGCAGCAACTGGTCGGTCAGGGTGCGGCGCAACTGGGTGGGATCCGAGGACAGGATGCCGATCGGGAACACCTGGGCGCCGTCGGCGCGGGCTGCCGCCGCGATCAGCGGGGTGCCGGAGTCATACCGGTGATGCAACCGTTCCAGCGGCAGGCCCGGGTCGACAAGGTCGGCGCCAAGACTGGCCACCACCACCCGCGGCTTCGGCCGGGCGAGCACCTTGTCGATGCCGACCTCGGCCAGCAGGCCGATGGCGCGCGGGTCCAGCACGCTGCCGTTGCCCAGCAGCAGGTCGCCGTCGCTGATCCGGGACCCGGCCAGCGCCAGCTCCTGCTGGAACACGGCCTCGGCGCGGAACTCGACCTCGTCGCCCACCTCGGTGGTCTCCGACAGCGGCACCACGGCGTCAGCTCCCTCGGGGACGGGCGCACCGGCCGCCACCTTCACGGCGGTGCCCGGCATCAGGGGCGCGCCGCGGAAGCCGCCGGCGTCGATCTCCCCGACCACCGGCAGGCGCACCGGACGGTGCGGCGAGGCACCGACAAGGTTGGACCCGCGGACCGCGAAGCCCTCGGTACGGGCCGCAGTGTACACCGGCAGGTCGATGTCGGACTCGATGGATTCGCACAGCGTCAGTCCGGCGGCGTCGAGCAGCCCGATGCCGAACGGCCGCAGGCTGCTCACCGCCGACAGCAGCACGCTGCGGTGCTCGTCGACACTGCGCACCACATCGGCGGTGGGTTGCGGAGCCGGCGCCGGGGAGGGCTGGGCCGCCGCTTCGGCGGGGGCGGGTTCCGGCTTGGATCGTCCGAACAGGGCCATGCGTTTACCATAGGTCAATGACCGGCGAGCCCTACGTAGCGCACGCCGATCCACCGATCACCGCTGCCAAGCAGCGATTGCGGGACGGCCTGCTCTCCCGCCGCGCCACCCTCACCCTGCCCGACGGCGACCGGACCGACCGCGCCCTGGCCCTGTGCGGCCACAGCGAGGTGGTCGCCCTGTACGCCTCGCTGCCCGGCGAGCCCGACACCTGGGACCTGATCGACCGGCTGGTCGCCGGCGGGACGCGGGTGCTGCTGCCGGTGCTGCGCCGCGAGCCTGACTGGGCCTGGTACACCGGACGCGACGACCTGGCGCCGGCCTGGCGCGGCATCCTGCAGCCGACCGGGCCCCGGCTGGGCGGCGGCGTGCTGGTGCGGGCCGAGTGGATCTGGGTTCCCGGGCTGGCCGGCAGCCGGGGCGGCGACCGGATCGGCACCGGCGGCGGCTGGTACGACAGGGCGCTGCTCAAGGCGTCCCCCACCGCACGGATCGGGATGCTGCTGTACGACGGCGAGGTGCTTGACCGCGTGCCGACCGAGCCGTGGGACCGCCGGGTCCGGTTCCTGCTCACGGCCTCGCAGACGGTACGCGCGGAATAGCGCGGACCGGGGCGGAGTTTCCTTTGGTGATCACCTACCATTGGGGGGTCACTCCCGTTGTCCCAGGAAGAAACCCATGCCCACCTATCAGTACCGTTGCACCGAGTGCGCCACCGATCTGGAAGCTGTGCAGAGTTTCGCCGACGACCCGCTGACCGTCTGCCCCGAATGTGACGGCAGCCTGCGCAAGGTGTTCAGCGCGGTCGGCGTGGTGTTCAAGGGCTCCGGCTTCTACGCCACCGACAGCCGCACCAAGGGCAAGGCGAATGCCGCCACCCCCGGCGATTCCAGCCCGAAGGCAGAGCCGAAGCCGGCCTCGCCCAAGGCCGACAAGCCGGCCGGCACCGCAGTATCCACAGCGTCGACAACTGCCGCCTGAGGCTGTGCACAACTGACCCGTCGCGGTCGCTGCGCCCAAGACTTCCGGCGTGCTCAAGGAAGTCCTCACCCAGCTTCGCCGTGCCCTGCGCTGGCACCGTCGGTTGCTGGCCGCCGTCCTCGCCGCGGTGGCGGTCTACTGCGCGCTGACCGTCCTCGCCGCCGATGACCCCGGCCGGCCGGTCGTGGTCGCTGCCCGCGACGTGCCCGCCGGTGCCGCCCTGCGACCCGGCGACCTGAGGCTGCTCACCCTGCCGGAAGCCGCCATCCCGCAGGATGCGCTGACCCTCACCGAGCAGGCGGTCGGCCGCACCGTGGTCGCCCACCTGCCCGCCCGGGCGGTGCTCACCGCGTCCCACCTCACCTCCAGCGGCAGCCTGGTCGCTGCCGGACGGGTGGCGCTGCCGGTCACCCTGTCCGACACCGCGCCGGTCGGGCTGCTGCGCGCCGGCGACACCATCGACCTGCTCGGCGTCGCGGCGCGGGGCGTCGTGGAGGTGCTCGCCAGCTCCGTCCGGGTGGTCACCATCCCGGCCGCCGGCGACTCCGGGACGCTGGGCAGCGGCTCGGAGCCGGTGATCCTCGTCGACCTGACCCCTGGCCAGGCAGCCCGGGTGGTGGCTGCCGCCGGTGCCGGACCGCTGGCCTTCGCGCTGCGCTGACCGACGCTGTGCCTAGACTGGCCGCTCCCCCGTTCCCCCGAAGGAGAACCCATGTCCGGATTCCGGGACTTCCTGATGCGCGGCAACCTGATCGACCTCGCCGTGGCGGTGATCATCGGCACCGCGTTCAGTGCGGTGGTGACCACGTTCACGCAGGTGATCCTCGACGTGATCGGCCTGGTCGGCGGCAACCCCGACTTCAGCAGCGCCCACCTCGGCCCGATCCTGATCGGGCCCTTTATCAACGCGGTGGTCGCCTTCGTGATCGTCGCCGCGATCGTCTACTTCGGCATCCTCAAGCCGATCGAGGTGCTGAAGAACCTGCGCAAGCCCGCCGAGCCGCCGGTGGAGGTGGCGGCGCCCACCACCGAGGACCTGCTCACCGAGATCCGCGACCTGCTGCGCGCCCAGCAGCGCAGCTGACGGCTCACCGCCCGTAGTGCGGCGGCACGTCCCGCAGCAGCCGCACCTCGTCGGCGTCAAGACGGGTGCGGGCGGTCGGCGCCCGTGTCTCCAGCGCGTCCAGCCCGAGCAGGGCCCGCGTCCGGCCGAGCGCGGCGAGCAGCTGGGCCGCGCCGCAGCCGGCCCGCACCGGGTCGGGGATCAGGTGCGGCCAGGGTTGCTCGGCGGCCAGCAGGTCGACGGCGTGCTGCCGGACCCGCGATGCCGGCCAGCCGGCGGCTGCCAGGTCGTGTGCCAGCTGCTCGGGGTCCGGGCCGTCCGCCGGCTCGGCCAGCCCGACGTCGTGCCCCACCAGCGCCCAGGCGAGCGCGGCGTGCCAGCGCGGCGACCGCGATTCGCTCACCGGTAGTGCCGCCGGCCACCCTCGTCGGGCAGGCTGACCTCACCGACTACCTGCGTCGGCGCGTCGAACACCCAGTCGCCGCGGACCACCAGCGCCTCGGCGTCACGCAGCGAGGGCACCACCCGCACCCGTTCGTCGAAGTCGTCGACCAGCTTGTAGAACCTGTCGTCAAGGTCGACCCGCGGGATGTCGGCCACCGCTGCCAGCCGCCCGTCCTCACCTAGCTCGAACACGTCGGAGCGCAGCAGCAGCAGCTCGTTGGTGGTCTTGACCGGCAGGAACCGGTCCCGGCCCACCGCGATCGCCCGGGCGCCGCGGAACACCTCGATAGCCGAGCCCATGGCGGTCTCGAACTGGATCACCCGGGGCGAGGCGGGGTCGGTCGGATCGACAGTCTTCTCGTTGCGGATCAGCGGCAGGCCGAGCACCCCGTCGCGATCGATCATCGCCTGCCGCACCTGCGCCACGTCCAGCCACAGGTTGTTGGCGTGGAAGTACGGGTGCCGATACTCGTCGGTGAAGTAGTGCATCTCGTCGGGCGGGGTCTGGGCGGTGTCGCGCAGGATGAGCTGGCCGTCCCGGCGCCGGATCGCCAGGTGCCCGCCCTTGCGGTCGTTCACCGTGCGTGGGCACACCTCGGCGGCGTACGGGGCGCCGGTGGCGGCGAACCACGCGGCGAGCCGGGCGTTCGGGGCGGCGCCGAGGTTGTCGCCGTTGGCCACGCTCAGGTAGCGGAAGCCGGCCTCCAGCAGGGCGTCCAGCAGCCCTGAGCCCCACAACGCCGGGTACAGGTCGCCGTGGCCGGGCGGGCACCACTCGAGCTCGGGATCCGCCGGCCACTCCACCGGCGTCAGGTCGTCGACCCGGATCTTCGGCTCGGCGTTCTGCAGGAAGTCCAGCGGCAGACCGTCCACAGCCAGGTCCGGGTAGCGGGCGAGGTGCTCCAGCGTGTCCTCGCGGGTGCGGAAGCTGTCCATGAACAGCAGCGGCAGCCGGACGCCGTAGGCGCGGCGGGCGTGACGCACCTGGGCGACGATCAGGTCGAGGAAGTTGCGGCCGTCGCGCACCGGGAGCAGCGACTTGGCCCGGTCGAGTCCCATCGAGGTGCCGAGGCCGCCGTTGAGCTTGATGATGGCCGTCTGGGCCAGCGCCGCCCTTGCTGCTTCCTCGTCGACCTCGACCCGGTCCAGCCGGTCCGGCTCGGTGAGTGGCTCGATGGTGTCCTCACCGATCAGCCCGGTGACGCCATCGGCGGCCTGCCGGTAGTAGTGGGAGAAGACGGTGATCGCGACCGGGTCGACGCCGGCCTCCGACATCTTGCGGGTGGCAAGGGACAGCCCGGATTCGCTCATGGCAACGATGGTAGGAGACGCTGCGACCGGTCAGCCACGCCGAATGGGGCGGACCTGCAGACAAGACGAGAGTGACGCTGGTCGAAGGGCTGAAAGCCGTCTACCCACCCCCAGGAGACAACATCGACCGCGCGTCACTCTCAGGTGAAACCTTACAGGATCGTTTCCCGCGGAATCCAGTCAAGTGAGGAAAAACCGCCACCATTTGAGACTTCAACCCGGCATGGGATCGCGCATTACTTGCAGGACGCGACCCGAGTTCCTCCAGCCTTCCGGAATGCAACCGAGAGCACCTCTCTCGCGACTGAGCGAAGCCGGGCGATCCGGGAACACACCTGCGAGCCGCTCGGATGCGAGCACACCAGCGGCGCCGGCTGCCGCGCCCAGCACCGCAGCACCGGTCGAGTTCAGGGCCGCCGATTGGGGAAATCCTTGCAGGCCATGGATCGCGCCGGGTGGGCGGCGCCCGGGTGCCTAGTCGAGCCGACCAAACCCGGTGACGTGGACCACCAGTTCGCCGGCCGCGTCACAGGCGTCGAGGTCGATCTCGGCGGTGATCGCCCAGTCGTGGTCGCCGGCCGGGTCATCGATGATCTGACGGACCCGCCAGCTGCGGCCCGCCTCCTCGATCACCAGCAGGCCCGGACCCCGGGCGTCCGGGCC